>DASTSZ010000099.1:0-3161 GCA_035760425.1 Candidatus Eiseniibacteriota bacterium
AAGCGAGGCGTCGGCGGTCGTGTGCGCCACGAAGGCCGGGTTGTAGTCGCCGATCATGGCGATGCGCACAGGGCGGCTCGTCATGGCGCGACGCCGCGAAGTACGGAGTCCGCCGCGGTCATGCCCGCAAGCGGCCGCACATCGCCCGACTCCCGATCGATATAGAACCTCGCCGCCCACTCCGGCGCCGTGTCGGTCCGCACGCGCATCGTGTCCCCCGCGCTCACCTGGAGTTCACGCCCGCCACGCAGCGGTCCCGAGCCGCGCGGCTGGGCGGCGGTTCCGGGAACGAACGGAATCGCGATCGCCCGCGAGGTGTCCGGTCCGACCTCCACCTTCAAGAGCCAGCGAAGAACCGCGGTATCGCTCGTCTCGCCCGCGCGGCCGCGCACGTCGAGATAGATCGATCGGTAATCCCCCGCGGAGTCCCAGCCGACGATCCAGGTCGAGTATTCGCTCTTCAACGGCTTCGGCCGTTCGATGCTCGCCATTCGCCGCACCCGCCCGGTCTCGGGATCGCAGAGCCAGAGCCGCGCGGTCTGTCGCAGGATGAGCGCCTTCCCGCCGTCGGGAAACGCGGCGAGTCCCTTGGGGGCGCGCGACTGCGTCGAGAGAACGACGACCGCGAACCGATGCTCCCCGGGCTGCGCCATGGCGTTCATCACCGTGTGGCGCCACGCCGGCGGCGCGTAGGTGCATCCGGCGAGGAGCAGCGGCACGAGCACGAGCACGGACAGCGCGGCGCGCAGCGCCCGCACGGCGCGCCCGCGGTGGCTGATCGTGTTCTTCACATCGTGCGGCAACTCGGCGAAGGTTCGCGACTCACCCTCCGGCAGGAAGAGCGGGTCGTAGCCGAAGCCCTCCGTCCCGCGAGGCGCATCGAGAATCGTGCCGGGACAAACTCCTTCGACCACGCGCTCCTTGCCGTCCCCCTCCACCAACGCGAGCACGCAGCGAAATTGCGCGCCACGCCGCATCGCGGGCAGCCCCGACATTTCCGCAAGCAACCGCGCGTTGTTCGCCGCGTCGTCGGCGTCGGGCCCGGCGAATCGCGCCGACGTCACCCCGGGCGCGCCGTCGAGCGCTTCGACTTCCAAGCCGGAATCATCCCCCACAGCGGGAACGCCGAGCGCGCGCCAGACCGCGCGCGCTTTCTCGAGCGCGTTCTCGCGATAGGAGTCGGCGCCTTCGGGGGGCAATTCGACGGAGGGATGATCGGCGAGGGATTCGACGCGGGCGACGACGCCTTCGAGCATCGCCTGGATCTCGCGGGCCTTGCCGCGGTTCTTCGTGGCGAGGACGACTACGTCCACGAGGCGGGAATGGCGCGAAGGCCGAGCGTGCGCTTCTGGAGCGCCACGAGCTTCTTGATTCCGCCCTTCCCCAACTCCATGAGCGACGCCAGTTCCTTCTCGGTGAAGGCCTCGCCTTCGGCCGTCCCTTGGATCTCCACGAGCCGGCCGTCGCCGGTCATGATGAGGTTCATGTCGACGCCGGCCTTCGAGTCCTCGAGATAACAAAGGTCGAGGCAGCCACGGCCTTCCACGATTCCGACCGAGACCGCCGCCACGAAGTCGCGGAGCGGCTGTCCCGGGAGCGTGGTCCGCTTCCCGAGCCAGCGAAGCGCGTCCACCAGCGCGATGAAGGAGCCGGTGATGGCCGCGGTGCGCGTGCCGCCGTCCGCCTCGATCACGTCGCAGTCGATGAGGATCTGGCGTTCGCCGAGCGCTTCGAGATTCGTCACCGCGCGGAGCGATCGTCCGATCAGGCGCTGAATCTCGTGCGTGCGCCCCCCGACGTGTCCGCGATTCACCTCGCGCGCGATGCGATCGTGCGAGGAGCGCGGAAGCATGCTGTACTCGGCCGTCACCCAGCCGCGGCCCGTGTTTCGAAGCCAGGGCGGGACCCGCTCCTCCACCGTCGCGGCGCAGAGCACGCGCGTGCCGCCCATCTCGATCATCGCCGAGCCTTCGGCGTTCTTCAGGTAGCCGCGCGTGATCTTCACCGGGCGGAGTTCGTCCACCTTTCGCCCGTCGACGCGTCCGCCGCCGCTCTTCTTCGTACTCATTTCCGGCCCCCTCGAACGGGGCGGCGCTCGAACCAGGGAAGGTCGTCCTGCGGCACGAGCCACACGCGCCCCATGCCGTGGCCCAAGAACCGCGTCCCGATTTCTTCGAATTGCCGCGGAATGTCGGAGACGTAGCAGCGAAGCGAGCCGCGTCCGTCGCGGGCGCTCTCGCCGAGCGCGCGCGCGAGCCGCCGCGCCGTGGCCTCGCCCGAATCGACGAGCGTCACGCGCGGCCCCAAGACCGAGCGAAGCGAGCGGCGGAAGGGCGGATAGTGCGTGCAGCCCAGGATGAGCGTGTCGATCTTCTTCGCCCGAAGCGGCGCCAGGTACTCCTTCAGCATGGCGCGGGCGGCGACGCTGTTCTCGAGGCCCTCCTCCGCGAGCGGCACCAGGATCGGGCAGGCGCGCGAGTAGACGCGCGCGTTCACGCCCGCGCGCTTGGCCGCTCTCGCCACCGCCTGCTCGTAGGCGCGGCTCGCGACCGTGGCGCGCGTGCCGATGACCCCGATGCGCCCGTTCCGCGTGGCGCGAACGGCCGCCTCGGCCCCCGGCTCGATCACCCCTTCGATCGGAAGGGAGGGATCGTGCTTCTCGAGCGAACGGATCGCCACCGCCGAGACCGTGTTGCAGGCGACGACGATCTGGCTCACCTCGAACTGCTTCAAGAACGAGACCGCCTCGGCCGCGAACCGCCTCACGGTCGCGTCCGACTTCGCGCCGTAGGGCACGCGCGCGGTGTCGCCGAAATAGACGATGGGCCACGCCGGCAGGAGCCGCCGCAGATGGCGGACGACCGTGAGCCCTCCGACGCCCGAGTCGAAGACGCCGAGCGTGCCGCGGCGGCCGGGGCGCGGCTTGACGACGCTCATCGCCACTCCGACACGGCGAGCGGGGCCATGACGTCGTAGTGGCCGCCGATCGACTCGATCGGGGCGCCGTCGACGAGAATGGCCACCTGCTCCACGTCGGGGAGATTCTCGGCCGCGGTGCGGACGATGGAACTCAGGAGAAGCCGCTCGCGCCCGCTCCCGCCGCGAAAGCCGCGCACGAGTGTCGCGTTCCAATCGAGATAGAGCGTGCCGCGCGGCGTGAG
>DASTSZ010000100.1:0-2626 GCA_035760425.1 Candidatus Eiseniibacteriota bacterium
CGCATGGGTTTCCCCGCACGGCTCCTCCCTAACTTCCTACCTGGCATAGTGTTTGCCTTTAACGACCCTATGGAAAAGCCGGATTCGATCGATGGACGTTGATCACCTACGCTGATGCGTCGCGGGAGGGGAGTCTTGCGCCGGATCGTGGCCGCGTTCGCGCTGGCGTGCGCGCTGTTCGTCGTCGTGGATGTGGCATCGTCCCGGGCCGAAGAGCCCGAGGAGACGGCGCCGCCGGCGGAGTTCGTCGCGCTGGCCCCGGATTCCGTCGTCGCGCGGTCCGACCCGCCCGCCGCCTCGGCCGAATCGAATTCGCAAGCCGCCACGGCGGACGCGCCCGGCCGCGAGTCGGCGCCGCCCGCCGCGTCGGCGACGCCGGCGCTCGGCGCTAGCGACGTCGCTCCCAACACCGATCCCGCGCCACCGCCCGCCGCCGAGACCGTCGGCGATCCGTCGAAGCCCGACGCGAACCCGCCCGCGCCGAAGACCGCCGCCCCCGCCGTCGTGAAGTCGGCGCCGCGCGCGCCGCGGAACGCGAGAACGGCGCTCGCGCCCGCGAAGAACGGCGCGCCGAAGAACGCCGCGCCGAAATCGAACGCGACCGCCGCGGTGTCAAGACCCTCGGCCGGTCCCGCCACGCAGACCAACGAAGGGGCGCGCGCGCGCGCCGAGCTGGAACGGACCGAGCCGATCCTCCGCAGCGTGAAGGCGAAGGTCGTCCGCTCCTTCAACAAGAAGGCGCGCGAAGAATTCGGCGTCGCCACCGCGCGGCAGCGCGACGCTCGCGAAGCGCTCGGCGAGAATCTCTATGCCCGCGCGGAGCGGCTGACGCTCGAGGCGCGGAGCCTGGCGCGGGAAATCGCCGTCCATCTCGGCCCGCCGGAAGACGATCCCGACTACGTCGGCATGACGCTCGATCGGACCGACGATGCGCTCAAGCGCGCGCGCGAGGTGCTGCGTGACGCCGGCGGCCCGGCCGAGCGGCAACGCCTGGCCGCGCTCGAGCGCCGGCAGAAGGACGCGCGGGACGCGCAAAAGAACGGCAAGACGCGGAAGGCCTACGCCTCGACGCGCGAGGTGCGCGACGGCGTGCTCACCCTGCTTCGCGACTGCGACGACCTGCCGGTGCCGGAGGCGACGGCGGAGAAGGCGCTGAAGCGCGCGTCGCGGTCGCTCGATCAGGCGAAGGGGGAACTGGGGGAACGGCTCAACACGTCCGCCGATCGCCTGGCGAAGGAGGCGCGCGCCCAGCTGGCGAAGGCGAAGGCGGCCTTCGCGCGGAAGAACTACCGCGACACGCTCCTCCACTCGAAGCTCGTGGAGCGGAATCTGGAGCTAGCGGTGAGCGCCCAGCGGTCGGCTACGAATCACAGCGGATGACGACGACGGTCACGTCGTCGGCCAATTGCGCGGCGCTCGTGAACTTTTGGATCTCGCCGATGAGCGCGTTCACGAGCTTCTCCGGCGGCAGACTCTGATTCGCCCGTAGGAACGCCTCCAGCCGCTCCTCGCCGTACTCCTCGCCGCCCGGATTCCTCGCCTCCGTGACGCCGTCGCTGTAGAGCGTGAGCACGTCGCCCGCTTTCAGCGTGATCGACGCCGTCTCGTAGACCGCCTCGGGGAAGATTCCCAAGAGAAGTCCGCCCACGGAGAGCGTCTCGAGCGTGCCGTCGGCGCGAAGGAGATAGGGCGGGTTGTGGCCGCCGTTCACGTAGGCGATCTCGCCCGTCTCGCCGTTCACCATCGCGACCATCAGCGTGATGAAGCGCTCCCCCTTCACGTTCTCGTAAATGGAGCGATTCAGGCGCGACGTGAGGTCGACGATCGGGCGCCCCACCTCGACCTGCGCGCGCATGGTGGCGCGGAGGTCGGTCATCAGGAGCGCGGCCGCCATTCCCTTGCCGGCCACGTCTCCCAGGCTGACGATCAGCCGGCCGTCGGGGCCCGGGACGAAGTCGAAGTAGTCGCCGCCGACGTCGAACGAGGGGACGTTTCGCCCCGCGACGTCCATGCGGCCGATCTTCCGCGCGCCGGTCGGTAGGAGCGACTGCTGGAGCGTGGCGGCCCGCTTCAACTCGGCTTCGAGGCGCTGCTGGCGCTGCAGCTCCTCGTACGCCTCGGTCTCGCGGATCTTCATGGCGGCGAGATGGGCGAGGAAGGTGAGGATGCGGAGATCCGACTCCTCGAACGGGACCACGGCCGCGGTGTTGTCGACGTAGAGGAGGCCGAGCACGTCGGTGTTGTGCCAGAGCGGCACGCACATCGCCGAGTGGATCCGCTGCTGGATGACGCTCTGCTGCTCCTTGAAGCGGGTGTCGGCCATGGCGTTGCCGATGAGGATCGCCTGTCGCTGCTCGATGGTGCTCTTCGCGATGCTGCGGCTGACGACGATGTCGCCGCTCGCCGCGTTGCCGCTCGTCATCACCGCCTTCGCCGCGAGATCGCCCCCCTCCACGAGGAGGAGGAGCGCCGTCCGGTCGGCGCGGAGCACCTCCGAGGCGAGCGTGACGATGAATTGATAGAGCTCGTCGAGGGGGCGGTGAACGATCAGCGCCTGGCCGATGCGATCCATCGCCTTCAGGAACGAGCCGACGCGCTCCGGCGACATGTTGCCGGCGAACGCGCG
>DASTSZ010000101.1:0-2621 GCA_035760425.1 Candidatus Eiseniibacteriota bacterium
GGTCGGGCAACCCGAGGTCGCCGTGCTCTGAGCCGGCGTGTCGCAGACGAGGTCGCCCGTCGTGGCGCAGTCGCCGCCGCATCCGCCCTGGAACGTGTGGTAGAGGCCGACCCAGTGGCCGACTTCATGCGTCGCCGTGCCGCCGAGGTTGTACGGCGCGAGCGTGCCGCCCGGGAGCGAGGCGTAGTGGATCACGACGCCGTCGCGCTTGCCGTTCACGGAGAGATCCGACGGGAACGTCGCCCAGCCGAGGAGATTCTGACCCGGCTTGCAGGTGTAGAAATTGAGGGAGCTGGTCCAGTTCACGGCGAGGGCGTTCTTCGCGTTGTTCTCCGCGGCGGAGCCCGGGGTCATGGTGAACCAGTTCTTCTTGTTGCCGCTCGCGAGCGTGCGATCCGTGGAGCCACGCACGAACGTGTACCCGGTGTTCGCGGCGCCGGCGACGATGTTGCCGTTGTAGTCCCGGCCGGCGTAGTTGCGGTTGAGAACGAGAATCTGCGCGTCGAGCGCGGCGTCGGAGACGTTCGAGCCCGCGGTGTTGTTCGAGTAGATGACGTGGAAGTTCACGGTGATGACGCCGCCGGCCGCGATCCGGTTCTCCGCGATGAAGCGGTCGATCTCCTCGAAGCTCGGCGTCTGCACCTTCGGCCCGCGCTCGTCGGTCGCGCAGCGATAGACGACGTCGCCGTTGTCGGCGTTGCGCGCGTTGTCGGGATTGAACCAGTGCATGTCCCCGTTGCCCGGCGTGGCGTCGGGCCTACCCGCGGCGGTCGCGACGTTCGCGAAACCGAGGGCCAGCACGACGAGGGCGACGACGGCGAATACGGACTTCTTCATCTCTGCCTCCTGGGGGTCGTTCGTTCGTGAACCGATCAAAGCCATGAACGATGGGGAGACGACTGCGGAGCGCGATTGGGGTTGAGGGTTACGGAGGGGCCCGGCGGTGCCCGGGCTGGGGGTGACGCGAGAGGGCAGTACGGTAGGAGAGGTCACGGCCCGTGGTTCGAAGGGCCGCGATCTTCGCGATACGGAGAACTCTCGTGGCATTGAAGCTCAACGAGATGCTGCTCCCACGGTCACGGAAGTCCGTTGAGAGGAGTTCTCGTGCGACCCGCTCCTCCCCCGAGGAACGCGGATGGCGCGAAGCGACGAATAAAGAAGTTTAACACAACTTAACCCGTTGAATCAAGCAGAATTGCGGGATTCCAACTTCGGCGCGTCGGTACGCCGTTTTCGGGGGTTGCGAGGCGGGCGCAAACGAAAGGGCGGGCGCCGATCTGGGCGCCCGCCCGCTTCGATTCCCTGCCGGTCGCGCCTACCGCTTCAGCGCCTCCGGATTCAGCACCTTGAACTCCACGCGGCGATTCCTGGCCATTCCGGCCGCCGTGTCGTTGCTCTCGACCGGCTTCGATTCGCCGTAACCCTTCGCCGAGAAGCGGCCGCGGGAGAGGTTGTGCTTCGTGACGAGATAGTCGAGAACCGCCTTCGCGCGCGCGTCGCTCAACGTCTCGTTGTACGACTCCGCGCCGCGATTGTCGGTGTGCCCGCCGATCTCGATCTTCAGGTCGTCGTACCGATTGAGGATCTCGGCGACCTCGTCGAGCGCCTCGTGCGACTCCGGCTTGATCGTCGACTTGCCCGTGTCGAAGTAGACGTTCTCGATCCGGATCATCCCGGTCTTGATGAGCTCGTCTTCCTTCTTGGAGATCGGGCAGCCGCGCTTGTCGACCGCCGTTCCCGCGGGCGTGCCGGGGCATTCGTCGATACCGTCGTAGACGCCGTCCCCGTCCGCGTCCTTCGGGCAGCCGCGCGAATCGACGTGCGCGCCGTGCGGCGTCCGCGGGCACTCGTCGATGCCGTCCCAAACGCCGTCCCCGTCGCTATCCTCCGGGCAGCCGGAGGCGTCCACGATCGCGCCGCGAGGCGTGTTCGGGCACCGATCGCGATTGTTGGCCACGCCGTCGCGATCGTCGTCGGCGGGGCCGGTCTTCACGGCGCCCATTCCGAACGAGAGTCCGGCGAAGACCTCCTCGCTCTCTTGCCACTCCTGGCTCCCGAGCACGGGGTGGCGGAACGTGACGTTCCGGCCGTCGACGCGAAGCGAGACCTTCTCGTTGAAGTGATAGAGGAACCCGAAGCCGGCGTTCCAGGCGAACTCCTGGCCGTCGAGTCCTCCCGACACGTCGACGCCGCCGAGCCCGCCCGTGAAATAGGGGCTGAAACGGAGCGTGGGATCGAGGAAGTAGGTCAGGTTGCCTTCGCCGTGGAAGAGTTTCGTCTCCTCGCCGACGCCGCTCCGCGGCTCGAACTTGCCGTAGTGCATGCGCCCTTCGAGCGCCCAGTTCGGACTCAACTTGATCCCGGCGATCAGCCCGGGGCCGAGCTGGCGTTCCTCCAGCCCGAACACATCCGAGGGCCAGGTGACCTGTCCGCCCGGGACGAGCCACCAGCGAGCCGTGTGATCCGCTCGGGCCGGGGCGGCGCCTGCGAAGAGCAGGGCCGCCGCCAGGCCGAGGGCGACGATCATGGTGCGTTTCATGATGTGCATCTCCTCGTACTCGGTTTCGAACGTCGAACTACTGCTTCGGCGCGAAGGAGCGCTTCTCCTTTTCGCGCTTCAG
>DASTSZ010000102.1:0-6230 GCA_035760425.1 Candidatus Eiseniibacteriota bacterium
TCACCGCATGAGCAAGGAGCGCCAGGACCGAGGCCACGAGACCGGCGGCGAGAAGCCGCGCCTCGGCCGGCGCTCCGGAACCGATGGTCGCCGCGCCCGCGGCCAGCGCCGCGATCGCGAGCAGGGCGAAGAGGACGAGCCCCGGGACGCCGCGTTCCACGAGCGTCGCGAGGTAGTAGCCGTGCGCCTGATCCGACGTCCGGCCCCCTTCCGCCTCCAGGCGCTTCATCGTGTCGCCCTTCGAGCGATCGAAGCCCTCCCGGAAGGCGCCGACGCCCCAGCCGAGCACGGGCCGCGCCGACGCGGCGGCGAGAGAGCCCTCCCAAACCGCCGCGCGCATCGCGCCGCTCCCCTCCCGCTCCGGATCGAACGGCAAGTTCCAGGATGCGCTCGAGGCGGACCGAGGCGAAACGCGGTTCAGCATGGAGGGCAGCAGAAACAGCGCGGGAAGGACGATGGAGGCGATCGCGAGCCCGATCATCGCCGGTCGCGGCGCGAGCCCCGGGCTTCGCGCCACGAGAAGCGCGAAGGCGAAGGCGGCGACCGCGAAGGCGATCCATGCGCCTCGCGAGTACGTCAGGACCAAACAGAGCGCGAGGACGAACGCGGAGGCGAGGAGCGCGCCGCGGATCATCCGATCCTGGACGAGGAACGCGAGCGTGATCGCGAGCGGGATGGCCGCGATCAAGTAGCCGCCGAGCCGATTCGGTTGACCGAAGGATCCCAAGGGGCCGAGGGCGCGGCCAGGGTAGGAGGATCCGGCGGGGACGAGTTCGGGGCGGACGTTCTGGAGGATTCCGACGAAGGCGACGCCGAGGGCGGAGACGATCTGCGCGATCACGAGCCAGCGCGCGTGGCGAGCGCCGCGCACGAGGAAAATCGTCGCGAGGAAGAGTCCTAGGATGGCGAGTAGGTTGAGCATGGCCTCGAGACTCTTGCCTTGGTGAACCGAACCGACCGCGCTGACGGCGGCCACGAGCACGACGCCGATCGCCAGGAGCGCTGCGCCGGCGCTCCGAGCGTTGCCTTCAAGGCGTCCACTCAAGAGTTGAAGCGAAACCGCCAAGAGGGCCGCGAATCCCGCGACGCGGAATCCGAAGACTCCCCAAGGCTTTGCCGCACTCCAAAACCAAGCGGTGAAACAAACGACCGCGATCAGGGTAAAAAGAGCAAGACGACTAGTGGTGTCAACGCCGACAGCAGATTGTGTCTCCCTCTGGGAAGACGCCATCCACCCTCCGTTCCCCGTCGTCCTGCGCTAAGTGCCCTCTGAGCGCGGATTTATTGCACGACCCAGTATACCAACCCACCCCCCCTCCGTCAACTAAAAAAGCTTTACAGTCAACGAACTGGCCGGGTTTGGACCGCCGGTGTCGCCTGACGTTGCCTATCTAGGGGTTTTCGGGAGCGAGGTCCGCTGGTTTCAGGTGGGCGCGGAGGGCGTAGACCGAACCGAGGAGCACCAGGGGCAGGATTTGGCTCAGATGGTAGACCAGTCCGAAGGCCAGTCCCTCCGCCCCGTTGACGCCGAGGAGGGTGAGGCCGGCCACGCAGGCGGCCTCCATGACCCCGATGAAGCCGGGCGACGAGGGGAGGCTGATCGCCACGCAGACCACGAAGACCAGCAGGAAGGGCGACCACCACGGCAGCGTGAGACCCACCGCGTACCCTATAAGTAGGAAAACGGAGGCGTTCACGACCCACATGGCGGCCGACCAAGCCAGGGCCCGGGGCAGGACCCCGGGCGCGCCGAGCGCCGTGAGCGCCTCGGCGAACGACGGGATGGCCCCTTTGATGGCCCCCTTGAGCCGGGCCGGGAGCCTGGCGAGGAGGCCGTCCTCGAGGGATCGCTCGGCGTGGGCGCGCCGGGCATGGAAGAGCCAGAGGGCCGCCACCGCGAGCCCGCCGATCCCGAAGGTGAGGTAGCCGCTCACCCGGAACCACTCCGGGTAGGGCGCGAATGGGAGGGAGATCGCCCAGAAGACGGCGAGGAAGGCGAGGTCGAGCACGCGTTCCAGCGCGCAGCTCCCCAGGATGCCCGCGGTCGGCAGCCGTTCGAGGCGCGCGAGGAGGTAGGCGCGGACGAATTCCCCGAGCCGGGCGGGAAGCGTATTGATGGCGAGGAACCCGACCACGGTCGGCCCGAAGACGCGGGAGATCGGGAGATCGCGTTGCGGATGGAGGAGCGCCCGCCAGCGGTAGGCGCGAAGGACGTAGCCGAACGCCGTCACGAGCACGCCCGCCGCCAGCCACTCGAGGCGGGTCTCGCGGAGATGTTCGGCCACGTCCGCCGCGCGGACGGCGCGAAGGAGCGCGAGCACGGCGAGGACGCTCAGCGCGATTCCGAGCGCCGTGAGCGCCAGCCGGCCCTTGGTCATGGGGCCAGTCGGGGCGCCCGGCCGAGGTAGAGCGCCGCGAGAAGCGGGATCCAGAGTTCGTGGGGCCCCACGAAGGCGTACCCCTTCCCGCCCGCCCGCGTCGGGCGTTCGAGAATGTTCTTCTCGGGGCGGTAGTGGCGGATCTGGTCGAACGACGCGGCGGTGAAGCGCCCGGCCGTGTGGCCCAGATTCCGGACCGTCGAGAGCGCCTTCAGGAAGACCTCGGGCAGGATGACGGCCGAGCCGAAGTTGAGCACGACGCCGTCCTCGAGTTCACGGAGCGCGGCGGCGAAGATGCGGAAGTCGCGATGCGTGACCGCGCCGGTCGCGGCGCCGTCGAACGTCGGGTGCTGGTGGATCGTGTCGGTGCCGATCGCGACGTGGACCGTGAGCGGGAGCGCGCGGGACGCCGCCTGCGCCAGGAGCGAGAGGGACGCGTAGGGCGCGTCCGCCTCGAGCAGGAACTCCCCGAGCGCCTCCCCCATGCCGAGGCCCTTCGCGGCGCCGTCCCGGACCGCCTGGTTCATGAGGACCGGCGTCTCCTCCACCATTCCGAACTGCCCGCCGACGAGCGTCTCCTCCACCGGTTCGGAGGTCGTGCCGAAGAGCGCGATCTCGAAGTCGTGGATGGCCGCCGCGCCGTTCATGGCGACGGCGCTGAACGCGCCGTGGTCGATGAGCGAGAGGAGCGGGCGCTGCACGCCGGTCTTGATGACGTGGCCCCCGAGCATGGCCACGACGGGCCGCCCCGACGTCCGCGCCAGGACCCACGCCTGCATCAAGTCCCGCAGCTGCGATCCCGCGAGGAGGTCGGGGAGGAACTGGTCGAGCGAGGCGATCGGCTGCGTCGGGTCGGGCGCCGGCGCGAATTGATCGACCTTCACCTTCGTCGGCCGCTTGGAAACCGGAATCGTGCGGACGGAGTCGAGATCGATCTCGTCGTGACGGCTCATTTTCGTCCCTCGAACGCCAGGCGGTAGTCGGTGAGCCGGACCGAGATCGACCCGACCGGCACGGCGCTCCGCACCATCACGGGGAGCCGCCGGTCGTCGTCGGTCAGCCAGACCTGCATCGATCCCTTCGACTTGAAGATTCCCTCGGACTTGAGCTTCGGCTCCACCACGACGCAGGCGAACTTGCCCGCCGGCACCTCGACCTTCTCCCGTCGCAGGATCTGAACTTCCATCTCGTAGCTCTTCTCGTTGTCGTGCGTCGGGACGGCGATCGTCGTTCCCGCCGTGAGCGGCAGGGTCCGGACGTAGTAGAACGCGGAGAGGACGTCGTGCACGCGCGGCGCCACGTCGAATTCCTTGCCGTTCGCGTAGACGGCCTTCCGCGATGCCTGGTCGAAGCGCACGTCCACGTCCTTCTTGTAGCCGCCCTCGCGGAGCCGCTTCACGAAGCGGCGCGAGAAGAGCGATTCGGCGTCGACGCTGCTCTCGGCGCGGTCCCGCACCTTGTAGAAGCGCGACACGAACGAATTCGACTCGGCCTTGGTGACGATCCGGTAGCAGCGCCGCCCGTCGACCGTGTGGAGATTCTGCACCTGCATGAGGGAGCTTCCCCCGTTGAGGCCGTTCCAGTCGATCGAAAACTGGAAGTACTCGCCGATGCGCCACGGGACGACGGCGAAGCGCTTGCGCTCCTCGTCGTCGACGAAGCCGCCGGCGTAGCGGTCGTCGGCGCTGTCGGCGGGCGCGCCGGCGACGGGTTCAGCATCGTCCGCGGCCGCGGCCGCGGGTTCGGCGGCGATGGCCGGGGCGAGCGGCGCGGGTCCGGCGACGAGCGCGAGCGCCGTCCAGAGGGCGAGCAGCGACGGCGGCGCGAGTCGATGCCCGCGGCGGCTACGCATGCGCCCGTCCCGCCGCGGCGAGCGCGCGCGCCACGAGCCAGCCGCCGAGAGCGCCGGCTCCGTCGCGCACGACTCGTCCGGCGCGCGGCGCGCGGAGCGCGGTGGCGGCGAAGAGCCCGGGAATCTGATCGGGGGCGTAGAGCGCGAGGCGCGGAATGGCGAGCCCCGGCACGGCGCGGCCGGCGCGTGCCGCGTCGCGCGAGCCGCGCAGCGCGAAGCCGAGTCGATAGCCGGCGTCGCGCGCGGCCTCGGCGACGCGGACGTCGACGCGTCCCCACGGATAGGAGATCGCGTCGACCGCGCGGCCGATGGCCCGTTCCAGCCACGCGCGCGACGCGCTCCACTCCTCGCGAAGCGCTTCGTCGCCGAGGCGCGTGGCGTCGAGATGGTTCATCCCGTGCGATCCGATGCCGACTCCCTCCTCCGCGAGCGCCCGGATCTCCTCCTCGCGGAGGTGGGGCTCGGGTAGCGAAACGCCGTGGAGGTCCCAGTCGTTCCGGGTGCCCACGGCGCCTACCAATAAGAACACGGACCAGGGGATGCCGAGTTCCCTCGCGAGGGGGGCTAATACGGTCGCCGTGGAGGAATAACCGTCGTCCACGGTCAGGAGCGCGGCGCCCGGCGGGGGACCCGCGGGGCCGACGTCGTCGAGCGGGAGGAATCGGTAACCGCGCGAGAGGAGATCGACCAGGAGGGCGCGAAGCGGCGCGGCCGACACGGCGAGCGGCGCCCAGGTCGCGCGGCGCGGCGTCTGATGGAGCGCGAGGACGAGCGGCGGCAGCGACGCGCGCGCGCTCATCGGCCGGTGTGCCCGAACCCTCCGTCGCCCCTCGCGGTGGCGGAGAGTTCCGTCACGATGTCGAGCGACGCGCGCGCGACGGGCGCGATCACGAGCTGCGCGATGCGTTCCCCCCGCCTCACCGTGAAGGGCGCGCGGCCCCAGTTCACGAGGAGGACCTTCACTTCCCCGCGGTAGTCGGCGTCGATCGTGCCCGGCGCGTTCGGGACGCCGATCGCGTGCTTGGCGGCGAGACCGCTTCGCCCGCGGATCTGCCCTTCGAATCCGGGCGGGATCTCCAGGCGGAGCCCCGTCGGCACGGGCACGACTTCGCCCGGCTCGATCGTCACGTCGCGTTCGACCGCGGCGTGGAGATCCATCCCGGCGGCGTGCTCCGTCTGATACGCCGGCGCCTCGACGGCGTGCGGCTCCATCGAAATTCGAATCACCACCCGCTCCATCCCGCTCCTCCCCCTTAGGCTTCCGCGGCGGCCGCGGGCGCCAGGTCTTCGTCGCCGTACGGCCGCGCGTCGCTACCCCCGAGCGCCACGATCGAGAGCCGGTCGCGCCCGAGCAGTCCCGCGGCGATTCGCTTCACGTCGTCCGACGTGATTCGTTCGATCGTCTCGACGAGTTCCTCCACCGGCACGATGCGCCCCGCGTACATCTGCGAGCGGGCGATCCGATGCATGCGGCTGGAGGTGCTCTCGAGGCTGAGGAGGAGCCCCCCCTTCAACTGCGCCTTCGCCGCCTCCAAGTCGCCCGGCGGGAGCCCATCCTGCGCGATTCGGTCGAACTCTTCCAGCGTCAGTCGCAGGGCCTTCCGGCCGTGCTCCGGCTGGACGTTCATCGCGGCGCAGAAAAGCCCCGAGTCGACGTACGAGTCGGCGTACGTGTAGACGGCGTAGGCGAGCCCCTCCTGCTCCCGCACGCGCTGGAAGAGGCGGCTCGACATGCCTCCGCCGAGCACGGTGGAGAGGAGCGCGAGCGTGGTCCGGTCCGGATGCTCGTGCGGCAGCCCCGGCCCCCCGACGCAAAGATACTGCTGCTGCAGTTCCTCCACGTGATGCACGACCGCGCGGCCGCCCGACTCCGAGGGTCGCGTGGGCGTGGGCGCGCCGAGCGCCGCGTCGCCGAAACGCGCGGCCGCCTCGGAGACGAAGCGGTCCCAATCGAAGCGGCCGGCGATGGAGAGAAGCAGATTCGGCGCGACGTAGTGGCG
>DASTSZ010000103.1:0-13463 GCA_035760425.1 Candidatus Eiseniibacteriota bacterium
TACTCCAGGAGCCCTCTTCGCCCCCCGCGCCGGCCCCACGGTTGGAGCGCACCGCCATGCTCGAACTCTTTCCTTCGCAGCCGGTCGAGACGCCGAAGGCGCCTGCTTATGACCGGCCCACGATGCTTCGGCATGAGGTCGAGACGCTTGGGTTCCTCGTCAGTGCTCATCCGCTCGAGCCTTACGAGCGCGCGATGCATGGGCGCAGCGTGACCCCGGCGCGGGACCTCGACTCGCATGTCGGGCGGAGGATCACGATTCTCGGGTGGCATGTGACTTCGAAGCTTGTTCACACGAAAGGGGACGAGCCGATGGAGTTTGTTACGTTCGAGGACACGACGGGGTTGGTGGATGCCACGTTCTTTCCGAGGGCGTACGAGCGTTTCTGCCATCTGCTGACTAGCACCAGGCCGTTTCTTCTTACGGGGCGGGTGGAGGCGGAGCATGGGGTCGCGACGTTGAACGTGGCCCACCTCGAGCGGCTGTAGAGGGTCGCGCCGTCGGGCGGGGCGCGTCGCCCCCCTTGCCCGGACCGCGGTGGGGGCCTATTCTCACTCCCTTACGACTCGCACGGCGGCTTCCGACAACGCGACCGCCTCGACCCCCGCAACGCGAAGGAGATTCGGTATGGCGGAAAAGAAGGTCATCGCGGTGGCCGGCGCCACCGGCGCGCAGGGAGGCGGCTTGGTCCGCGCCATTCTCAACGATCCGAGCGGCGCCTTCTCGGCGCGCGCCATCACGCGCGACGTGAACTCGGAGAAGGCGAAGGAACTGGCGAGGCTCGGGGCGCACGTCGTCGAAGGGGACCTGGACGACGAAGAGTCCATGCGAAAGGCCTTCGAGGGCGCCTACGGCGCCTACTGCGTGACGTTCTACTGGGCACACTTCTCGCCCGAGAAGGAACTCGCCCAGGCGGGGAACATGGCCCGCGCGGCGCGGGCCGCCGGCCTGACGCACGTCGTCTGGTCGACGCTGGAGGACACGCGGAAGTGGGTCCCGCTCTCCGACAACCGGATGCCGACCCTCATGGGCAAATACAAGGTGCCTCACTACGACGCCAAAGGGGAAGCGAACGAGATCTTCACCAAGCTCGGCCTGCCGGTGACGTTTCTCCTGACGTCGTTCTACTGGGACAACCTGATCTAC
The DNA here is from genome assembly GCA_035760425.1 of Candidatus Eiseniibacteriota bacterium. Classification (GTDB taxonomy): domain Bacteria; phylum Eisenbacteria; class RBG-16-71-46; order SZUA-252; family SZUA-252; genus SZUA-252. Next base: position 1,147 of record DASTSZ010000103.1, read on the forward strand.
TTCGGCATGAACCCGAAGAAGGGACCGTTCGGCAAACTCGTCTTCGTCCTTCCGATGGGCGACAAGAAGCTCCCCGGCATCGCGGCGGAGGACATCGGCGCCTGCGCGTACGGAATCTTCAAGAACGGGCGCGACTACATCGGCAAGACCGTCGGCATCGCCGGCGGGCACCTCACCGGCGCGCAGATGGCGGACTCGCTCACGAAAGCGCTCGGACAGGACGTGCTGCACCAGAATCTCTCGTTCGACGCGTTTCGGGCGCTCGGGTTCCCCGGCGCGGACGACCTCGGCAACATGTTCCAGTTCAAGCACGATTTCGAGGACTACTACTGCGGCGCGCGGAGCCTCGGCGTCACCCGCACGCTCCATCCCGGCATCCAGACGTTCGACGCGTGGCTCGCGAAGAACAAGGATCGGATACCGCTCGAGTAGCGGTCGCTCGCCGATGGCGCGGACGAGCCCACCCGAGATCGAAACGCCGCGGCTCCGGCTCCGCGAATTTCGCGCGACCGACATCGACGACTACGCCGCCTGCCTCGGCGACGCCGAAGTGATGAAGTACATCGGCGACGGGCTCCCCCTCAGTCGAGAGGACGCGTGGCGCTCCATGGCCGTCATGGCCGGGCATTGGAGTCTCCGCGGCTACGGGCACTGGGCGGTGGAGGAGAAGGCGACCCGCCGGCTCGTCGGCCGCGTCGGTTACTACTTTCCCGAAGGATGGCCCTCCGAGGAGATCGGCTGGCTGCTTGCCCGGGGCGTCTGGGGCCGCGGTTACGCGTTCGAAGCCGCCGGCGCCGCGCTCGCCCGAGGCCGCGCGCTGCTCGGGCTCGAGCGCGTCATCTCGGTCATCCAGCCGGAGAACGCCGCGTCGATCCGTCTCGCCAAGCGGCTCGGCGCGACGCTCGATCGACGGATCGTGCTCAAGGGGAAGGAGGCGGACATCTATTCGATGCCCCTGCCGCCCTCCGCGCCGGCGGACGCCGCGGCCGGCGACCGAGATCCGGGCGCGTTCGCCTCTCGGCTCGTCGGAACCTGGCTCCTCCGTTCGCGGATCGACACCGCGCGCGACGGTTCGCGCCGGGTCGACCCACACCTCGGCGCGGATCCGCTCGGCATCCTCGTCTACGACCGCGCGGGGAACTTCGCGGCGCAGTTCATGAAGCGGGATCGGTCGGAAGCCGCCGCGGCGGCGATCGCCGCGAGTCCCTCGGCCGCCGCGGTCTCCACGGCCCTCACCTCGAACAACAGCCGCGCGGTCGGCGGCTACGACGCCTACTTCGGCACCTACCGCGTCGACGAAGCGACGGGGGACGTCACGCAGACGCTGCGGGGCTCGCTCTCTCCGGGCGACGTCGGTCGCGTCCTCACGCGCCGCCTCGATGTCCGTGGCGATCGCCTCGACATCGAACTCGAAACGACCACGCCGGACGGCGAGCCGGTCGTCCGCGTTCTCTCCTGGGAAAGGGCCATCTGAAATGACGACGGACGAAGCGGTCGAGGCCGAGACGCCGCCCCCCGCGGTGCGCGAGGCGCTCGCCTCCATCGAAGGGCGCTGGACCATACGAGGCATGGAGACATCCTTCACCGAAGTATGCGAGCTCTTCCCGGGAGGCCATCACCTCGTCTGCTACGCCAACTCGCAGTCGGGCGAGCGCGTGTCGCGCCACATGAGCATCATCACCTGGTCGGCGTCGGAGGGATGCTTTCTCTACTTCGGCGTCGGGAGTTCGGGTTCGGTGAAGCGCTACCGCGGCGCGTTCGATGGCGGCCTCTGGAGCTTCACCGGTTCGGCGACGATCGAAGGCAAGGCCGCGTCGGTGCGAATCAGCACGAAACCCGAACGGGATGGATTCCGGTTCCTCGAGGAGTACTCCTTCGACGGGGTGGCGTGGCTGACGGAGGCCGAAGTCGAGTACGTCCGGCTCGCGGACGAGGCGTAAGCCGGGAACGAAGTCGCCAAGGGGAGGGAGTAGCGATGGCGAAGGCGGAAGCGAAGACGAAGATGACCGGAAAGAGCGTCGCCGCGTTCCTCGCCGGCGTGACCGACGATCGGCGGCGGCGCGACTGCAAGACGGTGCTCGCGATCATGAAGGCCGCGACGAAGGCGCCCCCCAAGATGTGGGGGCCGAGCATCGTCGGCTTCGGGACCTACACCTACGTCTACGCGAGCGGGCGCGAGGGGGTCTGGCCCCGTATCGGGTTCTCGCCGCGAAAGCGCGACCTCACCCTCTACATCATGACGGGGTACGATCGCTTCCCGGCGCTGATGAAGAAGCTGGGGAAATACAAGAACGGAAAGTCGTGCCTCTACGTGAAGTCGCTCGACGACATCGACCTGCCGACGCTCAAGACGCTCGTGAAGGAGTCGGTCGCGTGGATGAAGAGGAAATACCCCGAGTAGCACGGGGCGCCGCGTGAGCGACCTGCGATGATCGATCACGCGCCCTTCCGCCTGGCCATGCTCCTCGGCGCCGCCGTGGTCCTCCCGATCGCGGCGAGTTACCGCATACGCGCGCATCGCGGCGGCGAGAAGCTCGACCGGGGGAAGGAGGGACTCTTCATCCTCCTCACCCTTCGCCCATTCGCGCTCGTCGCCGCCACGGCGATGATCTCCTACTTGATCAATCCCGCGTCGATGGAGTGGGCCCACGTGCCGCTTCCCGCGTGGGCGCGGTGGGGCGGCGTCCTTCTCGCGTCGGTCGGCGGGGCGCTCCTCATCTGGACGTTTCACACCCTCGGACCCAACTTGACCGACACCGTCGTGACACGGCGCGTGCACACGCTCGTCACGGCCGGTCCCTACCATTGGGTTCGGCATCCGCTCTACACTTCGACCGCGCTCGCCGTCGTCGGGAACGCGCTCACCGCCGCGAATTGGTTCCTGCTCGCGAGCGGTGCGATGGTCTTCGCGATGATGGTGATCCGGACGAAGAAGGAGGAGGCGTTTCTCATCGCGCGCTTCGGCGACGCATATCGGGAGTACATGGCGCGGACAGGCCGGTTTCTGCCGCGCTGACCACTCGACGAGGAGGATGACGTGGGACAGCCCGTGGTGCATTGGGAGTTTTGGTCGAAGAACCCGGAAAAGTGTTCCGATTTCTACCGCGCGGCATTCGGCTGGGATATCCAGCATATCCCCGCCATGAACTACCACATGGTCCAGACGGGCGGCGAAGGCGGCATCAACGGCGGAATCATGAAGCCGCAGGACGGCCCCTGGCCCGGAAACATGGCGTTCTACATCCAGGTCGACGACCTCGACGCCTTCGCCGGGAAAGTGAAGGCGGCGGGGGGAAAGCTCGTCGTCGAAAAGATGGAGGTGCCCGGTGTCGGCCAAATCTCGCTATTCGAGGACACGGACGGCCGCGTGATCGGGATGTTCAAGCCGGTCTGATTCGGGCGGGCACGTCCGGGACCGATTCAAGTTGCCCCGGGGACCGAAAAGCAGTCCAATACGCGAATGGTCCGCAGGCGGCCGTTCGCGCCGCTACTACCATGGTAGCTCTACACCTATACCGACGATCCCATCAGAATGCGTCCGATACCGTCGATACCTAGAACATGAGGGAATGAAACCGCAGAACCGGAATTGAGAGTCCGTTCCAGATGCGTCGAGACCTAGGGAGGGGTACGGACGTGACGAACGATACGCAGCGAGAGAAGCCCCGCGCGATCGCCATCGCAGGGGCCGTTTTATTGCTCTTCGCGATGCTCGGCCCGCCCGGCGCGAGGGCGCAGGACACGCCCCCGCCCGCGGCGACACCCGAACCCGCCGCGGCGGCGACGGCCGCGCCGACGGGCGCGACCTATGTCGGCGCCGAGCGCTGCCTCGAGTGCCATGACGGCGTCGAGGCGACGTGGAAGTTCAATCCCCATCACGGCGCGGTGGTCGAAGGCGCGACCGGCGGAAACACGGTCGGTTGCGAGAGCTGCCACGGACCGGGTTCCCTCCACGCCGAGGCCGAAGGCGACAAGGACGACCCGAAGTTCCGCACGATCCGCATGTTCGACAAGATGAAGCCGGCCGAGGCGTCGGCGGTCTGCGAGAGCTGCCACAAGACCGGCCAGCAGTTCTATTGGGCGCAGAGCGCGCACTCGCGAAACGACGTCGCCTGCCAGAGCTGCCATTCGATCCACGCGGCGAAGGCGGTGGCCGGAAAGGCGCTCCTCAAGGCGGATCGCGCGACGAACCTGTGCGTCACGTGTCACCAAGAGAAGCGCGCGGAGATCGCCCGCACCGCGCACATGCCGCTGAAGGAAGGCGGCATGGAATGCTCCAGCTGCCACAACCCGCACGGCGCCCCGGGCGCGAAGATGATCCGCGCCGTATCGAACAACGAACTCTGCGGTTCCTGCCACATGGACAAGCGCGGCCCGTTCCTCTGGGAGCATGCGCCGGTCCGCGAGAACTGCGTGACGTGCCACATGCCGCACGGATCGAACAACGACAAGGTCCTCGCGGCGAAGCGGCCGTTCCTCTGCCAGCGCTGCCACATCGCGTCGCGCCATCCCAGCGATCTCTACGATCGCCCCGACCTGGTGGGCAATCGCCTGTTCAATCGTTCGTGCACGAACTGTCACAGCCAGATCCATGGCTCCAACCATCCTTCGGGAAAGACCTTCCTGAGGTAACGGAGGCGTACGATGAGAATGCTCAATCGATGGACGAGATCGCTCGCGGGCGCCGGGGCGCTACTGCTCCTCTGGGGGACGCCGGCGTTCGCGGATGGAGAAGTGACGTTCGGGTCGCTCTGGTGGGATCAGACCGAGCCCGAGGCCAAGTATCAGGAGTTCGGCGATCTGCCGCGCGGCGCCTATCTGGAGTCTTTCCTCTATCGGGACCAGGTGGGGAAGGGACGGATGACGCTCTGGGGCTCGAAGGCGCTCCGCGACGACCAGGCGATCGGTTTCAGCTACAAGGCGCCGCGGTGGCGCTTCGACGCCGACTACACGCAGACGCCTCATAATTTCAGCTTCGTGACGAGGACCGGATACACGCTCCTCGATCCGGCGCATCAGGTGCTTCCCGATTCGCTGCAGCGGGCGAATCAGGAGAATAGCGGCGCCTACGTCGCCACGATGAACGACTTCCTGAAGACCGCCGATCGCATCAATCTCGGCTTCCGAACCGACAACCTCGCGGCCCGCTTCAAGACGCGGCCGGCGCGGGGATTCGTATTCGAGCTGAAGGGCGTTCGGAAGAATCGCTCGGGGAACAAGCCGTACGGCGGATCGTTGGGCTTCTCGAACGTCATCGAGACGATCGAGCCGATTCGCCAGACGATGGCCGATGGTTCCGGGACGCTCAGCTACTCGAAGGACCGGGTCAGTGTGGAGGGCGTCGTCGGCTACTCGGCCTTCCAGAACGACTTCGACGCGCTCGAGTGGGACAATCCGCGCCGCTACACCGACGCGGCGGGCAACCCCACGAAGGGCGTCCTCGACCTCTACCCCGACAACCAGCAGATGCGGCTGGGCGGGTCGATCGGCGTCCAGTTCCCGCGGCGAACGGCCTTCACCGGCTCCGTCCAGTGGGCGCAGACGACGCAGGACGACAAGTGGCTCCCCTACACGAGCAACACGGCCGTCGCGCAATCGAGCCTCGATTCGCTCCCCGGGACGAACACCGACGCCAAGGCGAACACGCTGCTCCTCGACGCGCGGCTCACGTCGCATCCGACCTCGAAGGTGAGCGGAACGCTCCGCTACCGGCAGAACAAGTACGACAACAAGACGCCGTCGTGGGAGTTCGCGGGGCAGGTGCCTTACGACGGGAGCTGGGCCGCCGGCATAAACGACGCACACCCGTTCGGAAACGAGCAGACGACGCTCGGCGCCGACCTCGACGTGCGACCGATCCCCGAGGTGAGCCTCTACGGCACCGTCGAGTCGATCAAGCGCGAGCGGACCTTCCGTGAAGTGCTGAAGGACGACGAGACCGCGGTGCAGGGGAAGGCCGTGATTCGCCCGGTCTCCGGCATTCAACTCACCGCCCGCGTGCGCCACGGAAGCCGGGAACTCGACGAGTTCGAGATCGAGGACTACGAGAACGCCGGCGGCACCCTCATCGAGCAGTCGGGGCTTCGCCGCTTCGACGTGGCGGACCGGAAGCAGGATCTGGCCGACGCGTCGATCTCCTGGACCGGCATGGAGCGTCTGGTGCTGACGGGTTCGGTCGGCTACATCGAGAACGACTACGAGAACAGCGTCCTCGGTCTGCAGGACGACATTCGGCGCTCGGCCAGTGTCGACGCCGTTCTGAACGCGAGCGCGCGCCTCGACCTGACCGCCAGCATCGGATGGTCGAAGGCGTACACGAGCCAAATGTCCCGCCGGTCGCCCGGCGCGGCCGTCGTCCAGACCGACTCCCTGAGCTGGCAGGCGCGGCTCTACGACGAGTCGATCTCCGCCATCGCGGGCCTCGATTACGTGGCGGTGAAGGACCGGCTCACGCTCTCCAGCATGTTCCACTTCGAACGCTCGCCGGGGATCTATCGGCTCAACGGCGTCGGCGCCTATCCGATCGCCGCCGTCGATCTTCCCGGCACGGTCTACAAGCGGACCGGCGTCGATCTGGAGGCGATGTACCAGGTGCAGAAGAATCTTCAGTTCGGCGCGCGCTGGGCCTGGGAGGAATTCGAGGCGAGCGACTTCGCGACGCAGGACATCCCGCTCCTCTTCCCGGTCACGGGCACGTCGAACGCCATCTTCCTCGGCGACAACGTGCTCAACTACCGCGCGAATGCCGTGGCGTTCGTGGTGAAGCGGACGTTCTAGCTCACGCCTGATTCGGCGCCGCGATCGGCGCCAACGCAAACCGCCCCGCCGGTGTCACGCCGGCGGGGCGGAGTCGTTTCAGGGCGGAGGCGACCGACCCCATGCGCGGCCGCCCCCTCGTGCCCGAGTGCTACCTACCGAGATCCAACTTTCCAGAGTCGGTCCCACCAGGAATCTCCGTTCTCCGGCGTGTCGTCATTCTCCTCGGGGAGATTCATCTTCCGATAGATCCGGTCGAGGCCCCAGCCGGTCAGCGAGGCGAGCGTCTCGGCTTCGCGGCCCTGCCGAACGCGCAGCGCCTTTCGGTACTCGGCGGCCCCGGGGCATTCGTTGTCGCCCTTCCAGGGGTGGCGAATGATGAACCGGCCCTGGAAGTTCGTCCGATCGCCCGTCTCCTGGAGCGCCAGGTCCTCCGGGAAGTGGGCCGCGTCGTAGCGAACGTGGAGCCGGGAAACGAAGACGTTCTGGGCGCCGCCCTGCGGTGGCGGCGCCCACCCCCGACCGCCCTTCGGGACCGCGTCGCCGGGCGACGGATCGAGCCAGAACACGCCCAGCCCTCGAAGTTCCTCCCGCGACAGGGGATCGGCCGCGCAGGGATCGCACCACGCCATGTCCCACGCGTATTCCAGGAAGACGGCCGTGCCGCCCTCCTTCCGCACCGACCGCGTGAACATCGAGCGATAGAAGGCTCCGAACTCGTCCTTCACGAACTCAGGCACCTCGGCGTCCGACGGGAGCTTCACCGTGCGGTAGTTCGTCGTCTCGACGCGGCCGTTTCGCGTGAGCGCGAAGATGAAGAGATCCTGGGGGCCGTCGGCGTTCACCATGCCGAGTCGCAGCGGAAGCATGAACTTCGGCGACTCGTACGCCATCTGCAGCGGCCTTAGGTTCGTGAATCCGAGCCGGGACTGCTCCTTCAAATTCACTTTCGCCACGAAGAACTTCATTCCCTGGCGGAGGTAGGCCGACAGCACGCGCGACGCCTTCGGCGGGACGCTGTAGCCGTTCTCCGTGAGCCACATCTGGAGTCCCCCGCTCTCCTTCGCGGAGAGAAGGAGGATGTCGTACTCGCCGACGGTGTAGCTCGCCTCGATCCTCACGCCGAGCGCGTTGGCGCGCGATCGCTCCTTCGCGGCCATCGGGGCCGCCACCTCGGATCGCAACATGCTCCCGACCTTCATGTCCATCGCCATCATGCAAGGATCGGGGTCGAAGTACTCGACCAACCGCGGCGCCGTGTACGCGTCGATGTGGTCCACCGCGGCCTGCTCGCCGACGTGGATCTGCCCGCGCTTCAGCACGGTCGGCACCGGCACCACGAGCGCGAACTCCTTCGGATCGCCTTTGAAGTCGGCCGACATCGTCATCACCGTGCGATTGTCGTCGCGCACCAGGACGACCTTCGACGCCTTGTTGAAGAGCTTCGCGTCGCCGCGCGCGACGTAGAAGCCGCAGAAGCTATGCGCGCTCGACGCCGAGAGCACGACCGCCAGGGAGCACGCGAGCGCGAGCCGCCACCGAGTCATGGGGTTCTCCTTTCGAGAGATTCCCGGCCGTAGGAAGCGTCCATTCGTACCGCCGCCCGGGGAAGATGCGGTCCAAGAAGGGGACCAGGGGAGAGAGGACCACCAGCGACCAGATCGGGCCGCTCGGGCGGAAGAGGACGAAGGCGACGAAGGCCGCGCCGGCCGCTACGAGCGCGCCGAAGAGGAACCGCGCGATCCGGGCATTCGGCGTCGTCTTGGGGTCGCTGATCATGAAGAAGGTGAAGAGAAGGAGCGAGCCGCTCTCCAGTTGGTGAATGGGGACGCTCCAAGGCTGGCCGATGTAGAGCGCCCGCCCGAAGAGGATCGCCGCGAAGGTTCCAACGAAGGCGTACGCCACGTCGCTTCGGGCCGCCCGATTCACGACCATCCCGCCGAGGCACGCGACGAGGAAAGCGATCGTCGGCCCGGCGCCCCACTGCGCGGGCGAAACCCACGCGCGTTCGCTCATGGCGACCACCGCGGCGACACCCAGGTTCGTGGGATTGAAGATGTGCTTCCCGTTCCATCGGATGACGAACTTGCTCCCGACGGCGATCACGGAGGCGAGCGGCGCCAGCCAAAGCGAGTCGACGCGGAGGAGAAGGCAAAGGGAGATCCCGGAGATCAGCGCGCTCTTCGCGTCGAAGAAGGGAAGCCCGGCCCACTTCGTTCCGATCGCCTGCGTCGCGAGGGCCGCGCCGATCGTCAGAACGATCTGCGCGGGAGAGACGTCGAAGGAGCGCCAGCCGAGGCCGTAGACTAGGAGCGTGCCGAGGCAGGCGATCTGATAGAGGCGGGGGTCGAGCCGCTTTTGCGTCGGTGCATTCATCGCTTCCATCCTTACGCGGAGGAGCGGGGGTCTATTCCGCGCGCAAAAAAACCGGCCCCTACGCTGCGCGGGGGGGCCGGGGGACTGGAAACGCGATAGCAAGAGCCTACGCCTCCCGGGAGCGCCCTTCCAAGGGGCATTCGGAAAGCGCTGCGGGGCACGGTCTTGCCGGACCGCTCGGCGCCGCCCGCGACACCCTCGGCGCCGCCCCGCCCCCATGCGAATCGGGGTCCGATCTGGTACTGTCGTGTGTCGAGCCCCGTTCGCACGCCACGACCATTCTCGAGGAGCCGTCCATGTCCCTCCGTCGCGCCCCGCGGTCGGTCCCGCGCTCCGCGTTCCTGCTCGCCGCGGCCATCCTCCTCTCGCCGCCGAGCCTCGCCCGGGCCACGTTCTCCATCGTCGCCTACGACTCCGTCACGCAGGAAGTCGGCGTGGCCGTGCAGTCGAAGTACTTCAGCGTCGGCACCGCCGTCCCGTGGACGCTCGCGGGCGCGGGTGCGATCGCGACGCAGGCGAACGTGAACGTCTCGCTCGGACCGAAGGCGATCGCGCTCTTGAAGGCGGGCATGCCGGCCGCCGAGGTCATGCGCGCGCTCGCGGCCACCGACTCGAGCTGGGACGGGCGCCAAGTCGGCATCGTCGACGCGCATGGGGGGGCGGCGACCTGGACCGGACCGCGCGCCCTCGACTGGGCCGGCGGCGAGACGGGACCCGGGTTCACGTGCCAGGGCAATATCCTCGCGGGACCCGCGGTCGTGGCCGGCATGGCGAAGGCGTTCCGCGAGACGAAGGGCGAATTGGCCGAGCGGATGATCGCGGCCCTCGAGGCGGCGCAGGCGGCGGGCGGGGACAAGCGCGGCCAGCAGTCGGCGGCCCTCCTGATCGCGCGGCCGAGCCGCACGAACCCCGAGTACAACGAGCGCTACATCGATCTCCGCGTGGAGGACCACAAGACGCCGATCAAGGAACTGCGCCGCGTCTGGCAGATCTTCCAGGGATTCCACCTCGCGAACGCGCACCTCAACTACGCGGCGACCTTCGAAGCCGAGGGCCGCTCCGATCTGGCCGCGCTCGAGCGCAATCGCGTCGGCGAGACGTTGGAGCGCGCGCTCGCCCGCGGGGAGCGCGACGGTTCGGTGCTGAACGGACTCGCCTGGGCCTGCGCCACCAACAACATCTTCCTTCCGCAAGCCGTGCAGGCGGCCGAGCGCGCCGTGCAGTCCGATCCGCGGAACGTCGACATCCTCGACACGCTGGCCGAGGCCCACTACCGGAATGGGAATTCGGTGAAGGCGATCGAAGTCGGCTCGCGCGCGGTGACCATCGACCCGAAGAGCCAGTACCTGCGAGATCAGTTGGCGAAATACCGCGGAGGGCATTGATGCTTCACCTGATTCACCGGCCCCGCCGCCACGGCGCCTTCTTTCACCGCCGGCTCTCGCCGCGCGCGCGCTTCTGGGTGATCGTCGCGGCGCTCACGGCGGCCGTCTACATCATGGGGTTCGTGTTCGCCTCGCGCGCGCACGCGACTTTCTCCATCGCCGCCTACGATTCGGTGACGCAGGAGATCGGCGTGGCCGTGCAGTCGCGCGCCTTCAGCGTCGGCGGCGCGGTGCCCTGGGTGGAAGCGGGCGTCGGCGCCATCGCCACGCAGGCGTCCACGAACGAGTCGTTCGGTCCGCTCGGCCTCGAGCGCCTGCGCCGCGGCGAGCCGGCGGCGGACGTGCTCCGCGCGCTCCTCGCCGCCGACTCAGGCAGTGCGCACCGGCAAGCCGGGATCGTCGACGCGAAGGGGCGGAGCGCCTCGTTCACCGGCGGCGACTGCTCCGCATGGGCCGGTCACCGCGACGGGCCGGGCTACGCGATTCAGGGCAATATCCTCGCGGGGGAGGCCGTCGTGGCAGGGATGGAGCGGGCGTTCCTCGAAACCAAAGGCGATCTCGGGCACCGGCTGCTGGCGGCGCTCGAGGCGGGGCAGGCGGCGGGCGGCGACAAGCGCGGCATGCAGTCGGCCGCGCTCATCGTCGGCCGCCCGAGCGACGACTATCCCGAGTACCGAACGCGCTACGTCGATCTTCGGGTCGAGGACGCGAAAGATCCCATCCGTGAGATCCGCCGCGTCTATCTCATCCACGAGACCGGGCGGCTCGCCGAGGCCCACCTTCGATTCGCGGCCGCGGCCGAGAAGGCGGGGAGGAACGACCTCGCGCTCGTGGAGCGGACGCGCGTGGGGGAAGCGCTCCAGCGGGCCGTGGCGCGCGGCGAGAAGGATCCGCAGAACCTGAACAGCCTCGCCTGGGTTTGCGCCACGAACGACATGTACCTGCCGGAGGCCGTGGCGGCCGCGGAGCGGGCCGCCTCGCTCGAGCCGAAGGACACCAGCATCCTCGACACGCTGGCCGAGTGCTACTTCCGGGCGGGGAAGCCCGCGAAGGCGATCGAAACGATGGGACGCGCGCTCGCGCTCGCGCCCGACGACAACTACCTCAAAGGACAGATGGCGCGCTTCCGGGCCGCCACGAAGTGATCCAGGGAGCCACCGTCATGACCTCGAAGCGCCCCGTCGCACCCGAAGATCTCCTCGCGATTCAATACTTGGACGGCTCCGTGCCGTCGCCCGACGGCAAGTGGATCGTCGCGACCGTCCGGACGATCGACGCGGAGAAGGACAAGTACTTCACGCACCTCTGGCTCCTGTCGGGCGACGGCGGCTCGCCGCGACGCCTCACGCAGGGCGAGCACTCGAACTCCGGCCCGGCGTGGAGCGCGGACGGGAAGTCGATCGCGTTCGTGTCGAATCGGAAGGAGAAGCGGCCCCAGATCTATCGCCTTCGACTCGACGGCGGCGAGGCCGAGTGCCTCACCGACCTCGACGGCGAGATCTCGGGCCTCGAGTGGTCCCCGGACGGCTCGAAGATCGTCTTCGCCTACCGTCCGTTCAATTCGACGGACTTCGGCCATCTACCGGGCTCGGTGGCCGCGAAGAAGGCGGCCGAGGCGAAGAAGGAAGGGAAGGACATGCCCGCGCCTTCCTTCCGCCACATCACGCGCCTTGCGTACAAATTCGACGGCTACGGCTTCCTGCCGCACGCCCGCATGCAGATCCACGTGCTCGACGTGGCGTCGGGCTCGATCGCCGCGATCACCTCGGGCGACTTCGACCACAGCGGCGCCGCGTGGTC
>DASTSZ010000104.1:0-4804 GCA_035760425.1 Candidatus Eiseniibacteriota bacterium
ACCTGGCGCGTCACGAGGGACTCCGGCCCGACCTCACGTTCGTCCACCGCCGCGGCTGCGTCTTCGGCGACGCGAACGGGCTCGCGTCGCACCCGCGCGCCGAGTGGCCCGCGCGCGCGCGCGAGGCGGATCTGCGGCGGATCGCCGATCCGCGCCGTTCCGTCTACTTCGCCGCCGCGCCCGAGGATCTGGAACGCGCGGGCGTCCGGTTCGATTCGAGGGGACTCGTGGCGCGCGCCCGGCCGGCCGCGGCGGGCGGCGCGGTCGTCGCGCACGCCGTCGCCCGCGATCGCGCGGCGGCGTCCGGCTGGGTTCCGCCGGCCGCGTGGCCCCGAAGCGCCTCGCTCCTCGGCGAACATCCGAAGCGCTACGACTTCGTCACGCGGAAGCTCGCCGTCTCCTACTCCGACGCCGCGGCGCGCGCCTATCTCGCGCGCGGGGACTTCGCGGCGGCGCTCGCCTGGTTCGAGGACGCGGCCCGCGTCGGGTTCGACATGCCGGAAGCGCAGTGGAACGTCGCCGTGACCGCGGCCGCCGCCGGCGATCCCGACCGCGCGCTCGACGCGCTCCTCGCGGCGCGGGCGATGGCGCCCGGCCGCGCCGAATCGGCCTCGCGCCTCGCGCTCTTCCTCGCCTCCGCCGGACGTCACGCCGACGCCGCGCGCTGGTTCGAGCGCGCGTTTCGCGCCGCGCCCTCCGCCGCGCTCGCGGAGGACGCGTCGCGCGCCTGGCGGCTCGCCGGCGATCCGGCGCGCGCCCGTACCTGGGCCGATCGCGCCGCCGCGACGGGGAGGATCGGATGACGGCGCCGCGCATGGAGGGATTCACGCTCATCGAGATCGCGCTCGTGATCACCCTGGTCGGGATTCTCGCGTGGCTCGCCTATCCGTCGCTCGGCTCGCTGGGGGAGTTGCGTCTCGACGCGGCGGCGCGCCGGGTCGCATCCGACCTCCGCTACGCGCAGAACCGCGCCATCGGAAGCCGGACGATCCACGGCGTCCGCTTCGACGTCGGCGTCGGGCGCTACATCGTCTTCGCCGGCACGAGCGGCACGGCCGTCGTGAATCCCGCCGATCGGGGGAAGACGCTCGCGGTCTCGTTCGCCGCGCTGGCCGAGACGCGCGGCGTGAGCATCGAGTCGGCCGCGTTCGGCGCCACGCCCGGCGTGACCTTCGACTTCTACGGCGTGCCGCGCGACACCGCGGGCGTCGAACTCACGTCGCCCGGCCGGGTCGTGCTCCTCTTCCAGGGGCAGCGGGACACGGTGGAGGTCGCGCCGCAGACCGGCGCGATCCGAGTGCCATGAGGGCGCCGGCGACGATGCGAGGCGAGCGGCGCGGACGCGGTCCCCTCGTCGCGCGCGGGGCGGCCCGCCGTCGCGCGGCGTCGCGCCGCGGGCGCCGGGGCGCGGCCCGCGGATTCACGCTCATCGAGGTCGTCATCCTCATCGTGGTCGCCGGCATCGCCATCCTGCCGCTCGCCATGCTCTTCGCCACCACGTCGATCCGCTCCTCCGACGCGCGGAGCGCCTCGGTGGCGGCGCAGCTGGCGCAGGCGAAATTGGAGGAGATCACCGCCGACCGGAACGCCTCGACGCGCGGCTTCGCCTACGTGACGGGCGCGAACTATCCGCCGGAAACGCCGATCCCGGCCTTCACGGCGTTCCAGCGTTCGGTCGCGGTCGCGCCCGACTCCACCTACGACGGCGTCACGTTCCACACGGTGAGCGTCACCGTGACGACCTCGGGGATTCCGCCCGTGACCTTGACCACCTGGTTCGTGAACTACTGATGGGCGCGCGAACGAAAGCCGCGGGCTTCACGCTGATCGAACTCGTCATCGTGATCGTCGTCATCTCGATCGCCGGGCTCCTGCTCGCGGGGACGTTCCGCGAGGCGATCGGCACCTATCGGTTCGTGGACGTGGAGGCCGACTTGCTGCAGCAGGCCCGCTTCGCCGAGGAACGCATCGGACGCGAGCTGCGGCGGCTGCGCGACCGGACGAGCGTCACGACCGCGTCGGCGACGACGCTCGCGTTCGTCGATCGCGACGCCGCGCCGATCGTCGTTTCCTGGAACGGGACGAAGGGGGCGGACCTCCTCTATTCGAAGAACGGCGTGGCGCACTCGCTCGCCGCGGGCGTCGACTCGCTCGCCTTCTCCTATTACAAGGAGGACGGCACCGCGGCCGCGCCGATCGTGGCGCCTTCGACCACCGACATCCGCCGCGTGGCGGTCTACCTGCGGCTCGCGCGCGGCGGCCAGTCGATCGCGACGCTCGGCGCCGCCGCGTTGAGGGCGCTGTGACGGGCCGCGCCGTGGCGAATCGCTGGAGCGCGCCCGCCGTGCCGCGGCCCGACGCCGGATTCTCGGTGGTGCTCGTCACCGCGACGATCCTCGTGCTTCTCATCCTCGGTCTCGCGCTCGTGTCGCTCGTTTCGGAGAACTCGGGGCTCTCGGTGCACCACGTGCAGTCGAGCCAGGCGTTCTACGCGGCGCAGGCGGGGCTCGAGTACGGCGTGAAGAAGCTCAGTTCGAATCCCTCGTGGAGCGGACTCGCCTCGCCCGGGAAACGCGTGGGGAACGCGACCTTCACCGTCGCGCCGCCCGATTCGGTGGACGAGAACGGCGCGCCGCTTCCGCCGGGGCAGAAGCGGATCGTCGCGACGGGCGTCTCCGGCGAGGCGACGCGCGTGTTGCAGATCCGGCTCGCCGTGGGCGGGACGACCACGATCGCGGGGACCGGCGCCACCGGCCACACGGGCGACGGCGGCGTCGCCACGGCGGCGACCTTCAAGAACGCCGAAGGCGTGGCGATGGGGCCCGACGGCTCGATCTACGTGGCCGACACGGACAATCACGTCATTCGAAAGATCGCGGCGGGGACGGGAATCATCACGACCGTCGCGGGGAGCGGCTCGCCCGGCTGGTCGGGGGACGGACTATCGGCCACTTCGGCGCGGCTCCAGTTCCCGCAAGATCTCGCGGTCGCGGCCAACGGCGACCTCTACATCGCCGACACCGGGAATCACTCGATCCGGAAGGTGACGGTCGCCACCGGGGTCATTACGACGATCGCGGGCAGCGGGTCGCCCGGATCGTCCGGCGACCTCGGTCCGCCCACGGCGGCCAAGCTGAGTTCCCCGCGCGGCATCGCGCTCGCGGCGAACGGGGACTACTACATCGCCGATCGGGGCAACAACAAGATCCGGAAAGTGACGGCGCTCACCGGACTCATCACGACCTACGCCGGCACCGGGACGACCGGCTACACGGGCGACGGCGGGCTGGCGACGGCGGCGCGTCTTCGGAGTCCCGAGGGCGTGGAGCTCGCGGCGAACGGCGACGTCTACATCGCCGACACCGCGAATCACGCGATTCGCCGCGTGACGGCGCTGACCGGCGTCATCACGACCGTCGCGGGGACCGGCACGGCCGGCTACACGGGCGACGGCGGCGCCGCGACCTCCGCGCGGCTCAACGGCCCCGAGTCGGTCACGATCACGGCGACGGGCGATCTCTACGTGGCCGACAGCGGAAACAACGTGGTCCGCCGATTCATCGTCGCCGGAACGATCGCGACCGTGGCCGGGACCGGCGTGGCCGGCTTCTCGGGCGACGGCGGCCCGGGAACCTCCGCGCAGTTCAACGACCCCTCGGGCGTCGGCGTCGACACCTCCGGCGTCCTCTACATCGTCGACACGTCGAATCAGCGGGTACGAAAGATCTCGGGCGCCCTCTCCGTGGTGGGGTGGGTGGAGACGCGCGTCTAGCGCGAGAGGAAACCATGGAACCGAAGGCGACGGCCGATCTGCTCAAGAACCTCGCGGACGCGGAACTGCGGCTCCCTCCGGCCGCCCGCCGGTGGGTGTCGCGCTGGCGCCGTTCGAGCCAGGCCGCGCCCGCCGACCTCCTCGTCGTGGTGGGGAGCGACGCCGGACTTCATCTCACGCGCGTGGCGCGCCGCCGCGCCTCGGCGCCGCGGGTGACGTCCGCGTTTCGAAGCGTGCCTCCCGATCTGACGCCCGCGGCGCGCGAGGTCGCCGAGCGGAAGGCGCTCGCCGCGATGACGGCGGAACTAGGCGCCGCGGGACGCCCCGCGGTCGCGGCGCTTACCGGCCCCGACGTCGTCGTGCGGCGTCTCTCGATGCCGGCCATGCGTCCGGCGGACCTCCGCTCCGCGCTGGAACTGGAATGCCGCCGCCACGTGAACTATCCGATCGCCGACGCGGAGATCCGCTTCGAACTCCTCGACGCGCCGAGCGCCGGCCGCGAAGTTTCCGTGCTCGTGGTCATCGCGCCGCGCCGCCGTGTCGACGAGCGCCGCGCGCTCCTCGAATCGGCGGGGCTGCGGCCGTGGGCCATCACCGTGCCGGCCGCGGGGCTTCGCGCCGAACTCGAGCGGAAGGGCGCGCTCTCGGCGAACGAGGTGGTCGCCTATCTCGACATCGGATCCGACACGAGCCAGATCGTCGTCCTGAAGGGGCGCGACATCCGCTTCTCGCGCGATCTCGCGTTCGGCAGCCAGACGATGGCCGCCGCTCTTCGCCAGATCGTCGTGCCCGGCGTCGGCACCATCGAGCGGACGCCCGAGGCGGCCGAAGAGCTGCTCCGGACGAGCGGCGTGCCGCTCGGCGCCGAAGAGGCGAACTTCGTGGACGGCGTCCCGCTCGCCGCGGTCGGCATCATGCTCCGCCCGGCGCTCGAGCGCCTGGTCCGAGACCTGTGGAATTCCTTCGATTACTGCAACGAGCAGTTCCTGGGGGAGGCCGTCACGCGCGTCGTCCTTCTCGGTCCCGGCGCGC
>DASTSZ010000105.1:0-2398 GCA_035760425.1 Candidatus Eiseniibacteriota bacterium
TTCGGGTCGACGTCGCACCGGACGATCTGGAATCGATGCGAGACGACAAGGCGGAGCTGATCTTGGATGAGAAAGGCGACCGCCCCGAGCGTCGGCGCGGTGGCGGGCGGCGAGCCCGGCTTCAGCGCGACGCGGACGACCGCGCTGTCGCAGTACGAGGCGAGCGCGTTGGCGTCGGCGCCGCTCCACGCGCGTTCGACCGCGGCGAAGAGTTGAAGGGGCGTGGCCTGAGGGGACGCGACGACCGGGTCCGGGGTCGCGGGATCGGCGAACGAGGGCGAGGCGCTGACGAGGACGGCGAGCGTCGAGGCGAGAAGACCGACCCGGCGATGGAGGCGAAGATGCATCATCCCCTCCCGGCCTCGCGCGCGGCGAGACGGCCGCGCGGCGGCGACTACTTCTTCTTGCCCTGACGCTCCAGCCAGAGCTGGGTGTCGAGGGCGAGCGCGCTCGCGACGAAAACCGAGGAGTAGGTGCCGAAAACGACGCCGACGAGCATGGTGAACGAGAAGTCGTGGATCACCTCGCCGCCGAAGAAGAAGAGCGCGAGGACCGTGAGCGCGACCGTGAGCGAGGTGATGACGGTCCGGCTCAGCGTCTCGTTCACGGCGATGTTCATCACCTTCTCGGGCGGCTCCTTGCGCAGGGCCTGCTTCCGCTCGCGGATTCGATCGAAGACGACGATCGTGTCGTTGATCGAGAAGCCGGCGATGGTCAGGAGCGCGGCGACGACCGTGAGCGTGAGCTCGCGGTTCGTGAGCGAGACCGCGCCGAAGGCGATGAAGACGTCGTGAAAGAGCGCCGCCACGGCGCCGAGCGAGTAGCGCCAGTCGTAGCGGACGGCGACGTAGATGAGGATGAGGCCGAGCGCGAGGAAGACGGCCTTGATCGCCGCGCCGCGGAGTTCCCCGCCGACGCGCGGACCCACGCTCTCGACGCGGCGGATTTCGACGGCCGAGCCCTGATGCGCCTGCGCCAGCGCGGCGCGAACCGCCGGGCCGGCGTCCTTCCCGCCCTCTCCCACGCCCATGCGGATGAGGAACGCGTCGGCCGTCTCGAGACGCTGAATCTCCGCCCCCGCGATCCCCGCGCCGTCGACCGCGCGGCGAACCTCGTCCACCGACGGGGCGGGCTTCACGGAGACCTCGACCAGCGTGCCGCCGGTGAAGTCGATGCCGTAGCGCGGCCCGCCGTGCATGATGAGCGAGCCGATCGCGACGAGCATGCAGATACCCGAGACGGCGTAAGCGATCGCGCGCTTACCCATCCAGTCGACATTGATGTTGTGGAGGATCTCGAGCACTGCGCCTCCCTTAGATACTGATGCTGTTGACCTTCCGACGCAGAGACCACGCGTCGAAGATCATCTTGGAAACGCCGACGGCGGTGATCATGTTGATGATCAAGCCGATCGAGAGCGTGATGGCGAAACCGCGAATGGGGCCCGTGCCGAACCACATGAGCGCGAGCGCCGAGAGGAGCGTCGTGACGTTCGCGTCCACGATCGTCCGGTAGGCGCGCGCATACCCTTGCTCGATGGCGGCGAGCACCGTCTTCTTGTTTCGGAGCTCCTCTCGAATGCGCTCGAAGACGAGCACGTTCGCGTCGACGGCCATGCCGATCGTGAGCACGATGCCGGCGATGCCGGGGAGCGTCAGGGTCGCCTTGAAGCCGGCCATGCAGGCGAGAAGGCCGAGAATGTTCAACAGGAGCGCCATGACCGCGACGGCGCCCGAGAGCTGGTAGTAGACCAGCATGAACAGGATCACGGCGCCCGCGCCGATGGCGCCCGCCATGAGTCCCTTCTGGATCGAATCCTGACCGAGCGACGGTCCGACCGTCCGCTCTTCGACCACCGTCACCGGGGCCGGGAGGGCGCCCGAGCGAAGGACGATGGCCAGGTTCTGGGCCTCCTCCTCCGTGAAGCTGCCGGTGATGGAGCCCTGGCCGCGCGGGATCCGCTCGTGGATGTTCGGGGCGGACTG
The DNA here is from genome assembly GCA_035760425.1 of Candidatus Eiseniibacteriota bacterium. Lineage (GTDB taxonomy): Bacteria > Eisenbacteria > RBG-16-71-46 > SZUA-252 > SZUA-252 > SZUA-252. Next base: position 1,986 of record DASTSZ010000105.1, read on the forward strand.
CACGCGGTTGTCGAGCACGATGGCGAGACGGCGGCCCACGTTGGCGCCGGTGATATCGGCGAAGGTCGCGCCGCCGCGGCTCGTGAGCGTGAAGGAGACGCCGGGCGCGCCGGGGCGAGCCTGGTCGAGGTCGAGGCGCATCTGCGCGCTCTGGACGTCTTTCCCCTGCATGAGGGGATCCTTCGTCAGGATGTAGAAGACGCGGCCGGTGCGCCCCTCGCGTTCCGTCGCGTGGGCCTCCCAGGCGAACGCGCCGTCGAGCGTGAAGGTGGAGTCGGCGCGCACCTGCGCGAGCATGGCGTCGATGGCCGCGACGTTCTCCGTGAGCGCGAACGACTCGCCGCCCTGCCCCGCGGAGAGGAAGAGCGAGGTGAAGGGGTGCGAAAGCGAGTCGGGTACGGTCGCGCCGGCGG
>DASTSZ010000106.1:0-4536 GCA_035760425.1 Candidatus Eiseniibacteriota bacterium
GCGACCGGCGCGTGGTGGGCCCTCCTCGTGGCCGGTGTCGCCGCCGCCGCCGCGGCGTGGACGCTCCGGGACGCGCGCGCCGCGTTCGTGATCGCCGTGCTCCTCGCCACATTCGTCGACTACAACACGGGGATCCTCACGCTCGAGCTAGCCATCGTCTGCTCCTGGCTCGCCTGGACGGCGTTGCTCCTCTTCTGGCGAAGCGCTTGGAAACGCTGGGTCCTTCCCCCGCGAGAGATGATCCCGGGGCTCGCCGTCTGGCTCGGCGCATGCGCGTTCGGCGTCATCGTCGGGCTTTGCCGCGGCAATCGGATGAACAACCTCGGACTCGAACTCGTGGCCGCGCTCTGGCCGCTGATGGGCCTCGGCATGATGCAGGTCTTCGGTAAGAAGGGAGTCGTCTACGCGGCCCTGGGCCTCGTCGGGATCGGGCTGGTGCACACCGGATTCGGCCTGACGATGCTTCAGTATTATCAGCAGCGGCTGGGAGGCATCTACTTCACGACCGTGACCGGCGTCGCGGCGGTCATGCTATGGACGGGGGCGCTCCTCGCGCCGAAGCGCCGCTTGCGAGTCGTCTGCCTGCTGTTCATGGTCCCCATGCTCGCGCACCTACTCTTCTCGTTCACGCGCGGCTATTGGCTCGGGGCCCTGGCCGGATTCCTGGTCGCCACCCTTCTTGCGTGGGGCAATCTGGGTCGATACGAGCCCGAACACCGGGCCCGCCGGCTCCTACTCGTGCCGGCGCTACTCGGCATCGCGCTCGTCACACTCGGGTTATCGGTGCTCTATTTCGGCACGGGAAATCTGCTCGAATCGATCGGTGGGCGCTTCTCATCGTCATTCTCGACCGAAGCGACCGGCGAAACCATGTCGAACATCATCCGGCTGGCCGAATACGATACCGCGATCGGCGCGGCGCTACGGTCGCCACTGATCGGAAATGGGCTCGGCTATTCCATCGTGACGCGGGAACCGCTCCTCGGCACGATTCGCGAGCAGTGGTTCGTGCACAACTACTACCTCCTCCTCTGGCTGAAGATGGGAATCATCGGCCTTGCGGCGTTCGGTTTTCTGCTCTGGAAGCAGGTCCGCGCCGCGAAACGGGTCGCGGACGGCGATCCGTCCTGGCTCGCCCGCGCGGCGGCCATCACGGCGATCGCCGTGACGGTGCAGGTGCTCGTCATCCTCGTCACGAACTACTCGCTGGCCGATGTCACGACGGCGTCCGTCTTCGCGTTCGTCTGGGGACTATTTTGGAGCGTGCGCGCCGACGATGCTCGGGAGGCGAGGGCTTGAACCTGCTTCGGACGGCGGTGCGGCGTACGCGAAGGGCGATCAAGGGGGTCGTCCACCCGGCGCTCGTTCCGCAGGCGATCCGTTCCTTAGGCGCCCGCGCCGCGTCGTGCGCGGATCGGAGCGCGGAGATCGACCTCGCCTACGCCTTCGACTTCGCGGCGATCCGCATCAACCCCGTGCAGGTCCGCTCCGCAATCGAAGCGTTCCTCGAGCTTCTCGCCGCGCGCCGACCTCGTACGGTTCTGGAAGTCGGCACCGATAACGGCGGGACGCTCTTCCTCTTCGCTCGCGTGGCGACGCCCGACGCGCACCTGATCAGCATCGATCTTCCGAGCGGCCACCCCGCGGGTGGGTACTCCGGCTATCGGGAGGGGCTCTACCGGTCATTCGCGCGGCCGGGTCAGCGGGTCGACTTGGTTCGTGGCGACTCGCACGAGCCCGCCACGGCGGATCGAGTGTCCGCTATCTTTCAGCGGGCGAAACTCGATTTTCTCTTCATCGACGGCGATCACTCGTACGACGGTGTGGCGTCGGACTACTCGCTGTACGCTCCAATGGTCCGCCCCGGAGGGACGATCGCCTTTCACGACATCGTCCCCGGCCCGAATTCCGGCGGTGTGCCACGTTTCTGGCAGGAATTGAAGTCGACCACCGCCACCGAGGAGATCGTCGCCGATTGGGGCCAGGGTGGCTACGGCATCGGCCACCTGACTCGGCGGGAGACCTGACGACGATATGTTCGCCAAGAACCGCCAGATCCTCCTGACCGGCGTCTTCTTCCTCGACGCGGCGCTGCTCTACGCGGCGTGGGTCGGGTCCTACTGGCTCCGCTTCTACCTGCTACCGGTGGCGGCGCCGCTCGGCGTTCCGCGGCTCTCGGCCTACCTCTGGTACGGCGCGGTCGTCGTCCTGATCGCGCTCCTCGTGCTTCGAACGCTCCGCCTCTACCGTTCGCGCCGCACGTCGCGGCTCGGCGCCGAACTGACCGCCATCGCGCAGGGCATGACGATCGTCATGGCGCTCACGGCGCTCGGGTCGTTCTTCCTGCGAGGGGAACTCGCGCGGTCGGTGCTTCTCCTCTTCGCCGTCACGGGCACCGGCGCGCTCTGGCTGCATCGGATCCTCATCCGCGTCACGCTCCGCGCGCTCCGCCGCCAAGGGCGAAATCTCCGCCATGTGCTGATCGTCGGCACGGGCCCCCTCGCGCTCGCGGTCGCGAAGAAGATGCGGGAGAACCCCGATTTCGGATTCGAAGTGAAGGGGCTCGTCGCGCCTCGCGCGGAGGCGGCGCCGGACGGCGGGGAATTCAAGGTCGTCGGGACCGTCGCCGATTTCCCCGCGCTCGCCGAGCGGACCGGCGCCGAACTCGTCTACCTCGCGCTCGGCCGCGCCGAGTGGGAAGCGGAGCAGGAGGCGCTCGACCGCCTGTCCGACTCCACCGTGGCGGTCCGACTCGTTCCCGACCTCGCGCGCGCCTTCACGCTGAACGCGAGCGTGGAGGACTTCGACGGCACGCCGGTCGTGCTCGTGACCGAGAGTTCGGAGCAGGGATGGAATCAGGTTCTCAAGCGCGCGTTCGATCTGTTCGGCGCCGCGGTCGGCCTCGTCTTCCTCTCGCCGCTTCTCGCGGCGCTCGCGATCTGGGTGAAACTCGACTCGCCCGGCCCCGTCTTCTACGCGCAGGAGCGCGTCGGCATGAACGGGCGACGGTTCCGCATGCTCAAATTCCGCACCATGCGGGTCGGCTCCGACGCGGGCGGCCCGCAGTGGACGGTGAAGGGCGATCCCCGCCGCACGCGCGGGGGGACGATCCTTCGACGCTTCTCGCTCGACGAACTCCCGCAGCTCTGGAACGTCTTCGTGGGCGAGATGAGCCTCGTGGGGCCGCGCCCCGAGCAGCCGGCGTTCGTGGAGCAGTTCCGCGGCTCCATTCCGCGCTACATGCTCCGCCATCACATGAAGGCGGGCATCACCGGCTGGGCGCAGGTGAACGGCCTCCGGGGCGACACGCCCCTCGAGCAGCGGATCGAGTATGATCTTCACTATGTGCAGCACTGGTCGCTCTTCTTCGACATTCGGATTCTCGCGCTGACGATCGCGCGCGTTTTCCGCGACCCCTCCGCCATCTGAGGAACTCCATGGCGATACGGCTCCACGTCGGGTGCGGCACGGTCTATCTCGACGGCTATGTGAATCTCGACGTCCCGGTTCCGGGCTACTCGTTCCTCGCCGCGGAGCGCCCCGATCTCGTCGAGGGGAATCGCACCACCGTCGATCGCTACTACAAGAACCAGGAATCGCGCGAGACGCTCGAGCACGGCCCGGGCCGGCCGCAGTTCTGCGTCGTCGACGCCTACGCGCCGCTCGACGCGCTGCCGTATCCGCCCGGCTCCGTCGACGAGATCCGCGGCGTGCAGTGCCTCGAGCATCTCTCCATGAAGGACGGCCCGCGCGTGCTCCGGCATTGGTTCGAGATCCTGAAGCCGGGCGGCGTCGCGCACGTCGACGTGCCGGACTTCGAGGAGACCGCGCGCCAGCTCCTCGCGCAGCCCGACGAGGCGTCGAAGGAGTGGTACTACCGCCTCGTCTACGGCAGCCAGAAGAACGACTACGCCTACCACAAGAACGGCTTCTCGCCGGCGCGCCTCGAGCGGCTGCTGCGCGACGCCGGATTCCGCGACGTCCGCCATATCCCGAACACGATCCACTTCTACCCGGTCACGATCGCGGAAGGGATCAAGTAGCGAGCCGCGTGCGGATCTTCCTCGCCATTCCGCGGAGTCCCAACGCCGCGTTCGACTCCGATCTCTGGACCCGCAATCTCCGCGACCCGCTCGTCGCGTTGGGCCACGACGTCGTCCTCTTCACGGAAGGCGTGCAGCCCCTCTTCGATCTCGATCCGCTCGCGCCGGCGACGGCCGAGCGCCGCGACCGATTCACGGCGACGTTCCTCGACGCCGTCGCCGCCGCCGACCGCGCCGGGCGCCTCGACCTCGTGATCACCTACTTCTGCGACAGCCATCTCACGGGCGACGCCATCGCGCGCGTGCGGGAGTCGACCTCGCCGATCGCGAATTTCTTCTGCAACAACGTGCACCAGTTCCACCTCGTGCGCGGCACGGCTCGCCACTACACCTGCTGCCTCGTTCCCGAAGAAGAGGCCCTCGCGCGCTACGCCGACGCGGGCGCCACGCCGATCTTCTTTCCGATGGCGGCGCACCCCGAGGTCTATCGCCC
>DASTSZ010000107.1:0-5530 GCA_035760425.1 Candidatus Eiseniibacteriota bacterium
ACAGGGCGGCGGCGACCCCGGCGGCAACGCGCGCCTGCGGACGGCGATTGACGCCGCCAAAGCCGAAAACATGCCGGCGGACAACATCGACCGCGCCATCAAGAAGGGGACGGGCGAGCTGGAGGGCGTGAACTACGAGGAAGTCTCCTACGAGGGCTACGGCCCCGGCGGCATCGCCATCCTCATGGATTCGCTGACCGACAATCGAAACCGCACGGCGGGCGAAATCCGGCATATGCTCTCGAAGCACGGGGGCCGCATGGCGGAGGCGGGCTCGGTGCAGTGGATGTTCACGACCAAGGGGCAGGTGATCGTCCCGCGGAGCGCCATCGACGAGGACGCGCTCATCGAACTCGCGCTCGACGCGGGCGCGGAGGACGTGAACACCGAGGATCCCGAATCGTTCGAAGTCATGACGCCGCTGTCGCAATTGGAGTCGGTGAAGGCCGCGCTGGCGGCGAAGGGAATCACGCCGACGTCGGCCGAACTCGCCAAGGTGCCCCAGAACACGATCACGCTCAGCGATAAGGACGCCGAGCTGGCCTTGAAGCTCATGGAATTGCTCGAGGATCATGACGACGTCCAGAAGCTCTTCACCAATCTCGACATCTCGGACGAGACGCTCAGCCGCCTCGAATCCTGATCCGGCGGCGGTCCCGGCGCGCGCGGCCGCTCCGGCCCCCGCGCCCGCGCCCGCCGTGCGTCCGCTCATCCTCGGCGTCGACCCCGGCAGCCGCTTCACCGGCTACGGCTTCGTGCGGCGCGAGGGGAACCGGATCCGCTACGAGCACTCGGGCGTCATCGCCACGCGGACCACGTCCTCCTTTCCCGACCGCCTCCTGACCATCCACACCGAGCTCGCGCTCCTGATCGAGCGCTGGCAGCCCGACGAGGTCGCCGTGGAGACGGCGTTCGTCCGGAAGAGCGCGCATTCGGCGCTCCAGATCGGCCACGTCCGCGGCGTCGTGCTCCTGGCGGCGCGCCAGAGCGGCGCCGCGCTCTACGAATACACGGCCCCCGAGGTGAAGATGGCGGTGGTCCGCCAGGGCGCCGCGTCGAAGGACCAAGTCTCGTTCATGGTGCGGCGCCTCTTGCCGCAGGTGGGGACGCTCAAGGAGGACGAAGCCGACGCGCTGGCCGTGGCGCTCTGCCACGCGCAGCGGGCCGCCGCGAGGCGGTGGGGCATGGCCCGTGGCGCCGTCGCTTCAGGGAGGAAGTCATGATCGACGCCGTCCGCGGCGTTCTGGCCGCGAAATCGCCCACGTCCGCCGTCGTCCGGGTCGGGGGCTTCGACATGCGGCTCCACATCTCGGTCTCCTGCTTCGAGACGCTCCCCGCCATCGGGAAGGAGATCCACCTCCTCTCGTATCTCCACGTGCGGGAGGACGCCCTCCAGCTATACGGCTTCGCCGACGTGGTGGAGCGGGACCTCTTCGAGCGGCTCATCTCGGTCTCCGGCATTGGGCCGCGCCTCGGCGTCGGGATCCTCTCCGGCGCCACCGCGTCGCGTGTGCGGGAGGCGATCGAGGCGGGGGACACCGACTTCCTCCAGTCGCTCCCCGGCGTCGGGAAGAAACTGGCGCAGCGCCTCGTGGTGGAACTCCGCGAGAAGGTGACCTCCACCGCCGCGGCCGCGCCGCCGGGCGCCGCCTTCCCGGGCGGGCTCGCCAACAACATCGCCTCCGACGCCTCCATCGCGCTCCAGTCGCTCGGCTTCACGCGGAGCGGCGCGCAGGCGGCGGTGCAGGACGCGCTCGCCGATCTCGGCGCGAACGCGACGGTGGAGACGATCATCCGCCGCGCGCTCCAGCAGAAAGTGCGGTAGAGTCGCGCGATGAGCCGTCCCCCGAAATCGAACGCGAAGGCCGCCGGGAAGCCCGCTCCCGCGCCGCCGCCGCATCCGCTCGACGCCGAGGACGACCGGGAGCGGATCACCGACCCCGAGCCCTTCTCGGGCGACGTCGACTTCGACCGGAGCCTCCGCCCGCGCGAACTCGAGGAGTTCGTGGGGCAGCGCGCCATCCGCGAGCAACTGCGGATCGCCGTCGAGGCGGCCCGCGCGCGGGGCGAGGCGCTCGACCACGTCCTCTTCCACGGTCCTCCGGGGCTCGGGAAGACGACGCTCGCCTCCATCATGGCGGCGGAGATGGGCGTCTCCTTCACGCAGACGTCGGGCCCCGTCCTCGAGCGCGCGGCCGATCTCGCGGGCCTCCTCACGAACCTCGACGAGCGGGCCATCCTCTTCATCGACGAGATCCACCGCATGAACCCGGTGGTGGAGGAGTACCTCTATCCCGCCATCGAGGACTTCTGCCTCGATATCATGATCGACCGCGGGCCGAGCGCGCGGAGCGTGCGCATCGACCTGAAGCGCTTCACGCTCGTCGGCGCCACCACGCGGACGGGGCTTCTCTCGGCCCCGCTGCGCGGACGCTTCGGACTCTCGGCGCGTCTCGACTACTACCCGGCCGACGACCTGAAGCAGATCATCCTGCGCTCCGCCACGATCCTCGGCGTCGCCATCGACGAGGAGGGCGCGGCCGAAGTGGCGCGCCGCTCGCGCGGGACGCCCCGCGTGGGGAACCGCCTGCTGCGGCGCGTCCGCGATTTCGCGGAGACGCGGGCGGGCGGCGTCATCACGGGGGACGTGGCGAGGGCGGGGCTGGAACTGCTCGAGGTCGACGCGCGCGGATTGGACGACATGGACCGGCGGATGCTCGAGGCGATCGTCGTGAAGTACGGCGGGGGCCCCGTGGGGCTCTCCACGATCGCGGTGGTGGTCGGAGAAGAGCCCGACACGCTGGAGGACGTCTACGAACCCTACCTGATCCAGGAGGGGTTCCTGAAGCGGACCGCGCGCGGCCGCGAAGCGACCGATCTCGCGTTCCGCCATCTCGGCCTGGCGCCGCCGGCCCGCGCCGGCGAAGCCGAAGGCGAACCGCCGCAGCAGAAGCTGTTCTAGCGCTTCGTCCTCGCCCGCCGCGCTATTCCTCGGCCAGATGATCGCGCAGGAGGTCCCGGGCGGGGATGCGCCGTCCCGACTTCGGATGGACGATCCGCACTTCGAAGGCGTAGCGGTCGAGGCCGAAGTGGCTCGTGACGAGCCGGAGGAGGCCTTCGACGGTGGCGTCGCCGCGGATGGTGCGGCCGCGTCGTCCCGCGCCGCGCGCGCGCACGCGCCCTTCTTCCAATCCGGCGCGATACGCCTGCTTCACCAACCGATCGAGGCTACGCCAATGGGAACGCTTGAGACGCCGCTGGGCTTCGGACTGGATCATCGCCTCCCCCTTCCGTTCGGGGCCGGGAGTGCCGTCACGCCGCCGCTCCAGGGAGCATCATAGCGCCGCCGCCGCATGAAACTCTCCGATTTCGACTACCACCTCCCGCCCGAACGGATCGCCCAGCACCCCGCCGCGGAGCGCGACGACTCCCGCCTCATGGTGCTCGACCGCCGCGCGGGCACGGTGCACCACGCGCGATTCCGAGACCTGCCGGCCTTCCTGCGTCCGGGGGATCTCCTGGTGGCGAACGACACCCGCGTCCTGCCGGCGCGGCTCTTCGCGCGCGTGTCGCGCGACGGGGGCGGCGATCGGGAAGTGGAAGTGCTGCTGCTTCGCGAGGAGCCCGCCGCCGGCGGGGCGCGCATCTGGTCGGCGCTCGCGCGCCCCGCGCGTTCGCTCCGCGAGGGAACGGCGCTCGCATTCCTCGACCCCTCATGGCGCGCGCGCGTGCACGCGCTGGGGGAGCGGGGCGTGCGGCGAATCGCGTTCGAGCCGGCCTCCGCGGAAACGCCGACGTTCGAGGCGTGGCTTTCCCGCGTGGGCCACATCCCGCTCCCGCCCTACATCGAGCGGCCCGACGAGCCCGCCGACCGGGAGCGCTATCAGACCGTCTTCGCGCGCGAGACCGGCTCGGTGGCGGCGCCGACGGCCGGGCTCCACTTCACCGACGTGACGATCGCGGCCGCGCGCGCGCGCGGCGCCTCGTTCGCCACCGTCACGCTCCACGTCGGGCCCGGCACCTTCCGCCCCGTGACCGCGGAGAATCCCGACGACCACGTGCTCGATCCCGAGCCCTACCGCGTGCCCGCCGAGACGGCCGCCGCGATCCGCCACGCGAAACAGTCGGGCGGTCGCGTCATCGCAGTCGGGACGACGTCGGTTCGCACGCTCGAGGCGTGGGTGCGGGACGGCATGCCGGAGGACGGCGCGTGGCGCGAGACGAATCTCTTCGTTCGTCCGCCGTTCGAGTTCCGCGTGGTCGACGCCATCATCACGAACTTCCACCTGCCGCGCTCGAGCCTGCTCTTCCTCGTCTCCGCCCTCGCCGGCCGCGAAAACGTGCTCGAGGCCTACGCGACGGCGGTGAAGGAGGGCTACCGGTTCTACTCTTATGGCGACGCCATGCTGATCGTGTAGGCCGGCACGTGCGCTCCGATTCGTAACTGGACTCGTTCGCCGGACCGACCTAGCCTCCAAGGCTCATCGCGGAGTCTGGGATTCGCGAGTGGGGCTTGCATGACTCGAGGAGACGAAATCTTGACGCATCGCCGTTCCACTCCGCGCCGTCACATCGTCGTCGGTCTCCTGGGCGCGCTCCTCCTGAGCATGGCGGCGCCGACGGCGCGAAGCGAAGAGGCCTCACCCCCGACGCGTTTCCGCGCCAATCAAGTCGCGGAACGAGCGCTCATCGTGAGCATCGACGGGCTCCGGCCGGACGTGCTCCTGCGTGCCGACGCGCCGACGATTCGGGGCCTGATGGCCGCAGGGAGCTTCACCATGTGGGCCGTCACGACGCCCGTGGCGGTCACGCTCCCGTCGCACACCTCGATGCTCACCGGCGTGCCGCCGGAGAAACATGGCGTGACCTGGAACGACGACCGACCGGCGGACCGCCGCGTCTACCCGAAGGTCCCGACCCTCTTCGAGGTCGCGAGGCGAGCGGGGCGGACAACGGCCCTCGCCGCGGGGAAGTCGAAGTTCTCCGCACTCCTCAAGCCGGGGACGCTGGATCTCGCGATGGTCCCGACCAACGGAGAGATGGCGGATACGGCCGTCGCCGACACGGTGGCCCACTGGATCCGGACTCGCCGACCTCAGGTGATCTTCGTGCACCTGGCCGATGTCGACCTGACGGGCCACGAGCATGGATGGGGATCGAGCGCGCAGTTGGCCTCGATCGCGGTCGCCGATCGTTGCGTCGGGCGCCTGCTCGCCGCGCTCGAAGCGGGCGGGCTTCGCGATTCGACGATCCTGCTCGTGACCTCCGACCACGGAGGCGCCGGTACGAGCCACGGCCGCGATGACCCGCGCAGCCGCCACATCCCCTGGATCCTGGCCGGACCCGGGATCCGTCGGAATCTCGAACTCACTGGCACGAAGGGGCTTACGGTCCGCACCGAGGACACCTTCGCGACCCTGTGCGAGCTGCTGGGTCTGGACACGCCCAGGAAGGGGATCGAGGGCCGATCGGTGCGCGCCGCCCTGGACTCCACCCCCTCGCGACGCTGAATCGTAACGTGCAACCCGGA
>DASTSZ010000108.1:0-5962 GCA_035760425.1 Candidatus Eiseniibacteriota bacterium
CCCTTCGCCTGCACGTGCGGATCATGGCAGGAGACGCAGTTCGACTTCGCCACCGTGAAGCCCTGGTGCTTCGCGTCGAGTTCGCCCTTCGCCGCGAGATGACAGCCGGTGCAGACGTTGCCCGTCGCGCGTTCCTTCGTCATCCCTTCCAGGTCGGAGCCGTGGCTCGCGTGGCAGAGGAGGCACTTGCCCGAGGCGACCGGCTTGTGCGGCACGCCCTCGGAAACGCGCTTCAAGAGCGACCCGTGGCACGACTGGCAGAGCGTCGGGACGCCCTTCGTGAGGAGCGCGGGTTCGGCGCTCTCGTGCGGCTTGTGGCAGCTCGTGCAGTCGCCGGTCGCGGCCGGCGGATGCGCGTGCGAGCGGCCGGCGTCGGCGACGACTTCGGCGTGGCACTTCACGCAGAGGCGCTTCGGCGTGTCGGCCAATAGCGCCGGCTCGTCCGAGGCGTGCGGGGAGTGGCAGGCGACGCACTCGCCCTTCGCGGCCGGCGGATGGGCCTGCGCGGCCGGCGTCCCGCGCTTCGGCACGTTGTGGCACGAGGCGCAGAGGACGGCTTTCGGCTTCGCCAGCGAGGTCGCGCTCGGCGGCGCGCCGGCGGCGTGGCACTTCGTGCACTCCTTCTCCGCGAATCCCGGATGCGTCTTCGCGGCCAAGAGCCCCTGGTGAGGCGACGCGTGCGCGGTGTGGCAGGAGAGGCAGTTCACGCCGGCGAGCGCCGCGCCGCCGTGCGCCTTCGAGAGATCCGTGTCCGCGAGGTCGTGGCAGTCGGAGCAGAGCGCGGGGACGCTCTTCACGAGCGCGGGCGCCACCTTCCCGCCGTGCGGATCGTGGCAGGAGAGGCACTCCTGTTCCGCGACCGGCGGATGGACCTCGGTCCCTTCCTTGCCGATTCCCGCGTGGCAGGTCATGCAGAGCGCGCTCGGCTTCGCCTTCAGGAGTTTCTCCGCCTTCGCGCCGTGCGGCTCATGGCAGGAGGCGCACATCCCCTTGGCGGCCGCCGTGTGCGCGCCCGCGCCCTTCACCTTCACGGCGATGGCGGCGTGGCACTTCGCGCAGAGTTCCGCCGGCTTCGCCACGAGGAGCGCCTTCGTCTGCCCGCCGTGCGGCGCGTGGCAGGCGAGGCAGTCGCCCTTCTTGGCGGGATCGTGCGGGAAGGCCTGCTGCGCCTCGCGCATCGCCTGCGGGTGGCAGGAGGAGCAAACGGCGACCGCCTTGTCGCGGAGCATCGCCGGTTCGTTCGATTGATGCGGATCGTGGCACGCCTGGCAGTTGCCCGAGCGGAACGGCGGATGGACTTCCAACCCCGCGAGCTTCTGGTCGAGGTTCGCGTGGCAGGGCCGGCAGACGTCGCGCGCCGGCTTGACCAAGAGACCGGCCTGCTCCGACGCGTGCGGCGCGTGGCAGCGCAGACAGTCCTTCTTCCCGGCGGGAGGATGAACCCCGGCCGCGGCGCCGATCTTCTTCGCGATCGGATCGTGGCAGGCGAGGCACATCGCGCCGTCGGGAGTCTTCGCCAGATGCTCGTTGTCGCCGCCGTGCGGCTCGTGGCAGGAGGCGCACTTGCCGAGCGTGAAGGCCTGGTGGCGGACCGGTTTCTTGGCGGCCCCGGCCACCTCGTCGTGGCACTCCCCGCAGAGGGCGTCGGGCTTCTTCTTCAGTAGCGCCGGTTCGGCGCCGCGGTGCGGATCGTGGCAGGCGAGGCAGTCGCCCTCCTCGGCGGGCGGGTGCTTGTGCGCCTTCGCCGTCTTCTCGCCGATCTCCTCGTGGCACTCCATGCAGAGCTTCGGCACGGCAGCCGTCAGTTTGGGCGTCGCCTTCGCGCCCTCCATCACGTGGCAGGCGGCGCAATCGCCCTCGGCCACCGGCGGGTGCGCGTTTCGGCGGAGGAGCTTCGCCTGCGTCGACGCGTGCGGCTCATGGCAGTCGAGGCAGGCGAGGCCGGCGGGCGGCGTCTTCACGTGCTTCGCCGCCATGTCGCCCGCGGCGTGGCAGGAGGCGCAGAGAGCGTCTCCCTTGCCCCGCATGAGGCCCGGTTCGGCCGAGCCGTGGGGAAGGTGGCAGGCCGCGCAGTCGCCCTTCGCGAAGGCGGCGTGGACGTGCGGCTCCTTCGCGGCGGCGGCCGCCGACTCGTGGCACTTGAAGCAGGTGGTCGCGGGCCCGCCGTCGCGGACGAGCGCGGGCTGATTCGAGGCGTGCGGGTCGTGACAGCCGAGGCAGTCCCCCTGGGTGAACGCAGCGTGCTGGTGCTGGGGGACCGACTCCTTCGTGGCTTTGTGGCACTCGAAGCAGAGTTCGGGGAGCTTCTTCTGGAGCACGAGGTTCTGCTTGAAGCCGTGGCTCTGGTGGCAGGCGTAGCAGTCGTTCTTCGCGACCGGCGCGTGGACGACCTTCTTCTGGTACTCGGCCTTGGATGTCTTGTGACAGTCGTAGCAGGCGCGCTGCGGCCGCTCGCTCTTCTTCGGCTTCGGCGCCGCCTCCGCGGACGAGGCGCTGAAGCTGATGAAGAGCGAGGCCGCGATCACGACGGCCGCGGCGAGGCCGCGGAGCCGAAGGGCGCGCCCGCGAGCCGTCACGGCTTGGTCCCGGCGGCCGCGGCGGGAGGCGCCGCCTTCGTGGTGTCGGCCACGACGGGCGGCGCGCCGACGAAGTCGATTCGAACGATCTTGAACGCGAGCATGGACTTCCGCCCGAAGTGGGGCGGCAGGTTCATGAACGCCCAGGTCGTGTCCTGGGCGACCTTCTTCTCCTTCACGATGATCTGGAACGCCGGGTTGCGGGGCTCCTTCGACCGGGACTCGACCTTGCCGGTCTTCAGGTTCATCGCGAAGTCGGGGACGTACCGAATGACTCTCGCCGAAAAGTCCGAGTCGCCGACGAGGAACTCCTTCTGAGGCGTCACTTCCTGCAGGTCCGAGAAGTTCTTGAAGACCCGATGCCGCATGGCGAGGGTGACCGACTTGACGCGCGCCTCGTGCGACGCGACCGGCGCCGCCGCCGGCTTCGCGCCGATCGTCCCGGCCAGGATCATCGCGATCCACACCGGAGCCAGGCGACCCGATCGATTCGTGACCCGACCCATCCTCTCCTCCTTCACCGGCTCTCCGCGCTCGCGGCCGGGCGCTTTCGCCAAGCCTCGCCCGCCGCGCGGAAGGGGCGGAGCATCTCCGCCGCGAGTTTCGTGAGCAGCCGTTCGGCGCTCCGTTCGCGGCCCCATCCGAAGACTGATTCGTTATCGTCGCCCGTCACCACGTGCGCCCGCGCCCAGACGATTCGCGCGTTCGTCGCGTCGACGAGGCGGAGCGAGGCGCCCGCCGTCGGCACGTCGCCGTCGTAGGTTCGCACCGTCCCGGCTTCGAGCACGCTCCCGAGCAGCACGTACCGAACCTGCAGCGACTCGCCGAGCATCGCGAGTTGCTCGCGTGTCGGCGCTCCCGTCGATCGGATTCGAAGCGCCTCGATCGTCGCCTCGACGTGGCCGATGTCGACGACCTCGGCCGCGTCGCTCTCGACCAGCGCCGCCGTGAACGCCTGCGTGAACATGCGGCCCTGCTCCTCCCGCCCCGATAGATTCTCGAACGGAAGCAGGGCCATGCGTGGATGGTCCGTTGGGACCGCCCCTCCGTGCGTCCGTGGGGGTGTGCTTCCCGCGCATCCGAAGACGAGCGCGAGGAGCGTCGTCGCCAAGATCGGGCGGGTCGCCGCGATCCCCATCGTCGTGGCGCGCATCTTCAGAACGCCTCGCGCTCGATCCGGCCGACGAGCTCGCGCGTGGCGTCCTGCACGAGCTGTCCGTACGTTCGCGCGCCGCCTCCGAGGATCGGCACGCGGCCCTTGCCTCGCCGCACGACCGAGCCTCGCCAGACGACGTTGTTCGTTCCGACGTCGATCAGTTCCGCGTCGAACGAGACCACCGGCGTTTCCGACGTGCCGTTGCGCTGCATCGTGTATTCGGTGACCGTGCCCCGGAGAATGCCCGTGACGCCGATCTGGGACGCGGCGTCCTTCACCTTGTTCGGGTCGTAGACGCCCTCGAAGCCGGGGTTGCCGCCGATCTTGTCGAGGACCGACGCGAACTCGTTCTGGTCGACGATCTCGTAGTGCTCGGTCATGACGAGCTCGGTCATGAACGCGCGCGTGATGCGCTCGCCCGCGAAGCGCTCGTTCGTCAGATTGCGAAAGGGAAGGACCGCGATCTTCTTGTAGAAGGAGAGATCGGCTTGCGAATTGACGTAGAGCCTGGGTCCCGACGCGCAACCCGCGGCCGCCAGGAGCAGCGCCGCGAGCGCCGCGCGACGGACAGAGCGACGAAGAGGGGATCTCATGGCCTACCTCCGGACGTTCCGAGTCACGGTGGCGTCCCACTGCCGCACGTGCGTCGGCTTTCCGGGATCCACGTCGTTGACGGAGACTTGCACGCGCCACTCGCGCGCGATCGAAGCGAGGAGCCGGGCGCCGTAGACCTCGCGTCCCGCGACGCTCTGGCTGAAGGCGGCGAACTGGCTCCGGTCGTTTCGCGTATAGGTGCCGCTCAGCTGAAACGCCCCGCTCGGCGACCAGGCGGCGGTCGCCTGCCGCGTGCGGAGCGACGGTTCGTTGGCGCTCAGGCCGCGGGCGCGGCTCAGGTTGCCAGAAAATTGAAGCGAGGGCACGGGGTTCCAGCGGCCGTCCCAGGTGTCGCTGTGGGAGCGCGCCTGAGGGTCGAAGACCCCCCGCCCGGTGCGATAGTCGCTTCGCGTGTATCCGAACGTGAAGCCGTGTAGTGGGGTGGCGAGGAAGCCGAGGCTCGTCTGCGACGTGACGCGATTCCGCGCGCCCGAGGTGTCGGCCACCGTCGAACTCGCGCGCGCGGCGGTGACCTGCGTCTGAGCGTTCGCATCGAGGCCCCGGGCGAGACGCATGCGGCTCGAGAGGACGCCGGAGTCGACCGGCCGGGACGACTGGCCGGGGAGCCAGTTGTAGGAGCGCGCGAGGTTCGCGCCGCCGGTCCAACCCGGTCGGATCGGCCCCTGCACCGCCGCCGACGCGACGAGGTAGCGCTCGATCTCCTGCTCGTCGGCGAGGCGCGCGGTGCGCAGGCCGCCGCCGCTCGAGAAGGTCACGGACGCGCGCGGCCGATAGGAAAGCAGAAGGGCGCCGTCGTGATCGTCGAGCTTGCGAGTCGTCACGTTGGTGGCCGAGGAGTGGCGGTACCCGTAGTTGAGTCCCGCGTCGACGCGCTTGGAGAATCGATGCGCGCCCGTGATCGTCGCCGACCTCCCGGAAGACTCGCTGGTCGGGCCGCGTTCCGCGTGTCGCCGACCCTCCTGAAACTCGAATCCGAAGTTCGCGGAGGATCGCCGGCGCGCCAGGTTCCACGTCGCGCCGCCCGTCCAGTTCACCTGGCTCGTCCGGTTCGACTGGTCGAGATCCGTGAAACGAACTTGGTTGTTCCAGCCGCCGTGGAGATCGAGCGCGCCGAAGTCGTAGGTCGCGTTGACGGTCCCGGTCAATGAAGTGGCGGCGGGGGAGAGGCCGACCGCCAATTGTCGGCGCCGAACGAACGTCCCGGAGAGCTGCGGCAATGCGCGGCGGCGGAGATAGCCGCTCACGGTCGTCTCGCGCTGACGAGTCGTCACGCCCTGCGCGTCGGTGACGCGCAACGGGCGGTAGGCGGTCGAGATCCCGAACTCACGATGAGCGAGACGAAGCGATCCGCGCGGATTGAGCTGACGGTCGGGGCGATCGACGTAGGAGAGCTCGTTCCACTCGCCTTGCACCGTGAGGTCGAGGTCGTCGCGGAATTTCGTGCCGTAGTCGAGGTGGACGCTCCGCAGCCACCACTCGATGTCGTCGCCGCGTCCGCCCCTCTGATCCTGGCTCTGATACTGGAGCTGGGCGTATCCCCGGAGGGTCTCGGCGCCGGCGCGGCCGGACGCGAACGCGACCAGCGCAACGGTCGCCGCGACGACCAGGGCCGCCT
>DASTSZ010000109.1:0-11832 GCA_035760425.1 Candidatus Eiseniibacteriota bacterium
GCCTCCACCTGCCCGAAGTCGGGCTGGAGCGTCGCGTTCAGCGTGAGGTCCGACGTGAGGCCGTACTTCATGTCGAGGCCCACGTTCTGGAAGCCGTCCCACTTGTCCTTCTGGAACGAGCTGCTCGCCAGGGATGGATCGGTCTCGCGCTGGAGCACGTAGGGGAGGAACTCCAACTGGCGCGGCGCGCTGATGCCGCGAATCCCGGTCACGTTGCCGAAACGGCTCACGAATCCGCTGAGATCGCGGCTCCAGGTCTTCCAGGCGGTGTCCTGCCCGCGTCCCTGCATGTAGCGCCAGACGTTGATGCCCCAGGTCATCTCGGGCGCCGAGCGATAGCGGATGGCGCTGAACGGGACGCGGATTTCCGCGTACCAGCCGTTCGCGTCGCGCGAGGTCTCGGCCTCCCAGACGGCGTCCCAGTCGGTGTCCATCTCGCCGTCGTTGTAGACGTAGACGTCCTGCTGCACGCCGAGCGGGTTCACCTTGAAGGCGTACCCGGTCGTGTGATCGTGATAGGGATCGATGTAGACGGCCGCGATATCGGAGCTGCTGAAGCGGTCGCGCCTCGAGAGTTTCGCCGAGATCTTCGACGCATCGCTCTCGTAGCAGGCGATCGCGAAGTAGATCGCGTCCTCGTCGTAGGCGACCTTGAAGACCGTCGGCTCCGCGGGAGGGGCGCCGCGATCGGGGTCCCACTGCCCGAATCCGCGCCCCGCGTCGGCGGCCTGCCAGGCGGCGTCGTTCAGCACGCCGTCCACCTGGATCGGCTGCGCGCCGGCGTCGTACGCGCGAACGGTCGGGTCGGCGGCCTTCCGACCGTCGGAGGAGTCGGGGTACTGCGAGCCGGAGTCCGTGGTCGAGAAGTTCTGGAGCGCGTGCGCGGGCGCGGCCACGATCGCGATGAGCAGCGTGAGTAGGGCGATCGCGAGCGATGCGTGGCGGCGACCGGCCGGAACTGCCGTCGAGGCCGGGGCGGAACAGAAGTTCATCGAAGCCATCTCCTTCTTCGATACCGAGCCGATCGGGGTGACGTGCGTGGGGGGCGCCGCGAAGGGTCAGATGCCCGGGCGAAGTGGATCGTTGGAACAACGACGTCGGCCGGGCGCCGGACTTTGCTTCCCGCCCCGTGCGGGGAGCCCTCTCCTTACGGCCCGCCGGGGTCCGCCGGTTTCAGCGGAATGCGCTCGCCGGGCGCGTCCCGCGCCCGCACCGGGCAGCGTCGCGCGGCGCGGCGCCGCCGCGGATCCCCACCGGCGGCGCGAAACGAGCCTCCGGGGGTAGCCCAGCCCCCACTTCTAACTACGACCATGGAACCAGGTTAAGAGCGCGGCCCACTGGGACGATGATTACCCGGGGCGACCCGGGGTCGACGCCGCGCCGGCCAGGGTTGCGCTATGATGAGGGGGACCCGCCCCACCGTCAAACCCAAGGAGGGAATCCGTGGCGTTCCTGTTGATTCTGGTGGTGGTGGCCGTCCTCGTCGTCCCTCCGATTCGCCGCGCCCTTCTCACCCGCTTCCTCATGCCGATCCTCTCCGGCGTCATCCCGCGCATGAGCGAGACCGAGCGGATCGCGCTCGAGGCCGGGACCGTCTGGTGGGACGCCGAACTCTTCTCGGGCAAGCCGAATTGGGGCCGGCTCCTCGGCTTCAAGCCGAAGCCCCTCACCGCCGACGAACAGGCGTTCGTGGCGGGCCCGACGGAGGAGCTCTGCCGCCTCGTCGACGAGTGGGACGTGAACCGCCGCGGCGATCTCTCGCCCGAGGCCTGGGCGTTCCTCAAGAAGGAGCGCTTCTTCGGGATCATCATTCCCAAGGAATACGGCGGGCTCGGCTTCAGCGCCGCGGCGCACTCCGCCATCATCACGAAGATCTCGAGCCGGAGCGTCACCGCCTCGGTCACCGTGATGGTGCCGAACTCGCTCGGGCCGGCCGAACTCCTTCTCCACTACGGCACCGACGAGCAGAAGCGCCACTATCTCCCGCGCCTCGCGAGCGGCGAGGAGATTCCCGCCTTCGCGCTCACCGAGCCCGAGGCGGGCAGCGACGCCACCTCGCAGAAGAGCGAGGGGATCGTCTGCAAGGGGATGTTCGAGGGGAAGGAAGTCCTCGGCCTCCGGCTCAACTGGTCCAAGCGCTACATCACGCTCGCGCCCTACGCCACCGTGCTCGGCCTCGCGTTCCGGCTCCGCGACCCCGACGGACTTCTCGGCGGGAAGAAGGAGCTCGGCATCACCTGCGCGCTCCTGCCGACGAACCTCCCCGGCGTCGAGGTCGGGCTTCGCCACGATCCGCTCGGCGTGCCCTTCCTGAACGGCCCGACCTTCGGCAAGGACGTCTTCGCGCCGATCGACGTCATCATCGGCGGCCCGAAGAACGCCGGCGCCGGCTGGCGCATGCTCATGGAGACACTCGCGGCCGGACGCGGCATCGCCCTTCCGTCGCTCGCGGTCGGGTCGGCGCAGCTCGCCGCGCGCGTCGCGTCGGCGCACGCCACCGTGCGCGAACAGTTCGGACTTCCGATCGGCCGCTTCGAAGGGATCGAAGAGCCGCTCGCCCGGATCGGCGCCTCCGCCTACTGGATGGACGCCACGCGCCGCCTCACGCTGGGCGCGGTCGACGCGGGGGAACGCCCCGCCGTCCTCTCGGCGATCGTGAAGGCCTACCTGACCGAGGGCATGCGCGCCACGGTGAACGACGCCATGGACGTGCAGGCCGGCTCCGGCATCTCGCGCGGACCGCGGAACATCCTCGCCGGCGCCTACCAGGCGGTGCCGGTCGGCATCACGGTCGAGGGCGCGAACATCCTCACGCGCACCCTCATCATCTACGGGCAGGGCGCCATTCGCTGTCATCCGTGGGTGCAGAAGCAAATGGCCGCCATCGCCGCGAAGGATCTCGTAGCGTTCGACCACGCCTTCTTCGGACACATCGGCATGGTGGCGTCGAACGCGGTGCGCTCGCTCCTCTACGGCCTCACGGGCGGCGCGTTGGCGTCCTCGCCGGTCGGCGGCGCGGCGGGCGACGCGATCCGGCGCCTCGCGCGCGCCAGCGCCTCCTTCGCGCTCGTCTCCGACGCGGCCATGGCCACGCTCGGGGGGTCGCTGAAGCGGAAAGAGAAGATCAGCGGGCGGCTCGCCGACGCGCTCGCGTGGATGTACATCGCCTCCGCCACGGTGAAGCGCTTCGTCGACGACGGGCAGCCGGAGCGGGAGCGCGACTTCTTCCAGTACTCGGTCGACAACGCCTTCTTCAAGGCGCAGACGGCGCTCGTGGGCGTGCTCGACAATCTGCCGAACCGCCCCGCCGCGTGGGCGCTCCGCGTGGCGGTCTTCCCGTTCGGCGCCCGCTGGAAGGCGCCGAGCGATCGCCTCGGGTCGCGAGTCGCGAAGGCGCTCCTCGACGATCGCGAGACGCGCGTGAAACTGACGGGCGACATCCACATGCCGTCGACCGACCATCCGGGCCTCGGACGCCTCGAGGACGCCTACGAGAAGGCGATGAACGCGAGGGATCTGGAGCGGAAGCTGAAGGAGGCCCTGAAGGCAGGGCTCTTGGCGGCGCCCGGGAAGAACGGCGACGGCGCGCTCAGCGCGGCGGTGGAGAAGGGCGTGTTGACGGCGGCGGAGGCGCAGTTGGTGAAGGCGGCCCACGCGGCGCGACTCGACGTCATCCAGGTCGACGCCTTCGACGCGGAGACCTACCGGAACATCCGCCTCTAGCGAGGCGTCGGCGCGGCCGCCTCCGGCGAGGCGGGCGGCAAGATCAGCAATCGGGCGCGGCGGAGACCTTCCGTCGCGCCCAAGTCGTTCGCGGCCGCGGCGCGGGCCGCGGCCTCCTCGAGGAGCGCCGCCGTGGCCGCGCGGTCGCGCGCCCCGCCGAGCGAGGAGGCGAGATCCGCGGCCACCGCGTCGCTCCACCCCAGCACCGACTCCGCCGACTGCGCGGCCAGGAGATCGAAGGGCGCGCGATGCTCGAGCCACGCGTTGTCGTCCGTGTTCACCGGGCCGTCCCCCGCCTCCGCCGCCACGCGCTCGAGCCGCCCCCGGTAGTAGCGGAGGAGATCCGACGGCCGCGTCACCCCGACGCGCGCCAGATCGGCCGCCACGGCGGGCTCCCGCAGCGCCGCCTCCCACGCCGCCGGATCGAGCGGCACCTCGCCGCTCGGCGAGGCGAGGATGACGAGATCGGCGGCCGAATCGATGTAGAAGATCTGCCCCTTCGGAAAGGTGCGCGAGAGCGTGCGGATGACGGCGCGAATGGCGTCGGGGGAGATCTGGTAGCACTGGACCCACTGGCAGAGCACGCCGCCGGGGCGAAGGCGCGTGGCGGCGATGCGGTAGAACTCGTCCGAGAAGAGATCCCCCATGCCGGCGATCCAGAAGTTCGACGGTTCGGAGACGATCACGTCGTACATCCGCTTCTCCGATCGAAGGACGAGGCCCGCGTCCTCGACCAGCATGCGGTGGCGGGGGTCTTTCAACGGCTCGCCCGCGCTCTCGCGGAAGAAGGGCGCCGCCTCCACCACGGCCGGCTCGAGTTCCACGGTGCGGACCTCGCGCACGGCGTGGGTCAGCGTCGACCCGGTCGTCACGCCGCTGCCGTAGCCGATCACGAAGACGTCGGTCGCGCGCGGCACGGCGAGGAGCGGCAGGTGCCCCACGAGCACCTGCGTCCGCATGTCCGAGCCGGCGCCGGTCGTGGCGTCCGCCTTCCCGTTGATGAGGAGTGTCCGCTGCCCCTGCGTTTCGACGACCGCCACGCTCGCCACCGGCCCCTCGCGATAGAAGAGCATCGTCTCGAGATCGGCGCGCACGCCCGTCGCGTCGATGACCCGGTGCGTCATCGACTCGCCGCCGAACCAGTACGAGCGCAGGAGCCGGATCAAGCCGAGGCTCATTCGTTCGGGCGTCCAGGAGGGCATCGCCGTAACAATGAAGAGCGCGGCGCCCGCGACCACGACCGCGGCGCCCGCGAACCGGTTTCGCGCGGCGCGCTCGCCGCCGAGGAGCGCGCCCACGCCGAGGAGCGCGTTCACGGCGGCCGCCCCGAGAATGGCGACCGGCGCGCCGAACGCCGGGATGAGGAAGTAGGCGGTCAGGAGCGAGCCGATGATCGAGCCGGCCGTGTTCGACGCGTAGACCGCACCCGTGGCGCGCGAGGCGTCGAAGCCGGCGGCGCGCCGCACCGCGACCGCGACCGGAAAGAGCGCGCCCAGGAGGAGCGTCGGGGGAAGGAGCAATACCGCGGCGATCGCGGCCTCGGCGGCGAGGAGCTTCGGCACGCTCCCCGCGGACGCGGCGATCGCGGCCGTCTGCCAGTGGGGGAGGCGCTGGAGCGCGTGGAGTCCGCCCGCGACCGTCGCCGCGAGCGCGGCCTGGAGCACGCCGAAGACGACCACCGGCGCGCGGACCCGTCGTAGCGCGCGCTCCGCGCCCGCCGCGCCGAGGGCGAGGCCGAGGAGATAGATGGCGAGAATCGCGGAGAAGGCGTAGGTGATCCCGCCGAACGGCACCGTGAGGAGCCGCGTCCAGGCGACTTGGTAGAGGAGGGCGGCCATGCCCGAGAGCGCGAACGCGGGGAGGAGCCAGCGCGCGAACGCCGGCGCACCCCCGCGCGCCGCGGTCGCTTCGAGGGCGCGGGCCGCATCGTTCGCGGCCGTCGCGCGCGCGGCCGGCGCGGGAATGCGCGCGAGCAGGAGCGCCGCCGCGATGAGGAGATCGAGGCCGCCCGCCGCGAGGGCCGTCCGCATGAGACCGAACGTGGGCACGGCCAGGAAGCCCGCGATGACTGTTCCGGCGACCGCGCCGCCCGTGTTGATGGCGTAGAGGCGCGCGACCGACGCCGCCGACTCGC
The DNA here is from genome assembly GCA_035760425.1 of Candidatus Eiseniibacteriota bacterium. Classification (GTDB taxonomy): domain Bacteria; phylum Eisenbacteria; class RBG-16-71-46; order SZUA-252; family SZUA-252; genus SZUA-252. The sequence goes on from DASTSZ010000109.1 coordinate 5,858, forward strand.
CGGGGCGCCGTCGGGCCGCGTCCTCGACGATCAACGGCAGCGTGGCGCCCATGGCGATGGTCGGGACCATGAGCGCCGCGAAGAGGAGCCCGAACCGAAGCGCATGGAAGAGGGGGCCGGTGCCGCCGAGCGCCTCGTAGAGCCCCGCGAAGAGCGGGCGCGCCAGCTGGTAGGCGAACGGGGAGGCGAGCGCGAGTAGTCCGACGACGCCTTCGAGCATCGCGTAGCCCGCCAAGGGGTTGGCGATTCGGGTCGCCCGGCGTCCGGCGAGCGCGGCGCCGAGGCCGAGCCCGCCCAGGAAGGCGGCGACGACGGTGGCGACGCCGTGCACGGAATTGCCGAGGAGGAGAGAGAGGTACTTGGACCAGACGACTTCCAGGGCGAGCCCCGCCGCGCCCGAGAGGAAGAAGCAGGCGAAGACGAGCGCGCGAGGGGAGTCGGCGACGGTGGTTTTCTTGGTCACTTGGTCATTTCGGCGGCCAGCCCGAGTAGGATACAATTAACCGATTCGCATGGCGACCACGACCTGTCGGAATGCCCTTCGCGGGGTGTTCCTCCTCATCCTTGCCGCGGCATTCGCCGCGCCATGCGAGGCGGCCCCCGTTCCGGCAGAGCCGGCCCCGGCGCCCGTCCTCGAACGTGGCGTCGTGCGCGAAGAAATTCCCGTCTGGACCTCCACCCCCAAACTCTCCGGCCGACTCGCCCGCCGTCCCCACCGCGCGCCCCCGCCCGTCGAGGAAGTCGTCGTGTTCGAAGACAGCCTCGAAGGGCATCCGCTCGACGATGAAGGCGGTTGGACGCACTCCGACGCATCGGGCGAACCGGCCGCGTGGCACATCGACAACCTCCTCGCCTGCCAGGGGAAGGCGTGGTGGTGCGGCATGGTCGACTCCTCGTGGACCTTCGACTCGAACCGCATGGGGTACCGGAACTCCTGGACCCACTATCTCGAGAACACCGTCCGCCTCGACACCATCCCCGTCGGGTCGGTGGCGCGCCTCGGCTTCAAGCACTACTTCAACGCCGAGAAGGACTACGACTACGGCTACGTGGAGGTGCTCGACCTGGCCGGCGGCTGGGTGACGCTCGCCCAGTTCACCGGGAAGATCCCGAGCCACGGCGGCGGGTGCGACACCTTCAGTGTCGCCATCCCCGAGTCGATCCGGACGCAGTACTACACGGACCCGCAGAACCCGCTCCCCGTGCCGTTCCGTTTCGTCTTCACGTCGGACATCGGCTTCTCGTCGGCGGACGGACTGTACGACGGAGACGGTTGGGTGATCGACAACATCACCGTGAGAGCGGGCAGCCAGGTCCGCTTCTTCGACAATTGCGAAAACGGCATGGGGAGCTGGTATTGGACGCAGCTGCCGCCGGTCGGCGATTTCTTCGCGCTGTCGAACAACGTCGTCACCGAGGACATCTGCACCGACAACCGGACGAACGTCTGGGTCGATTGGGACCCGGTCATCCAATCGCTGGTGCCGCGGCTGAATAATCTGCTCAACACCCCGGCGGTGGGCGTGAACCGAGCCGACCGCGTCGTCGTGAACTTCGACGTCTATCGAAACCTGCCGCTCTACGCCTGCTTCTACTACCACCTCAATTACCGGTGGAAGAACATCGGCGACACGGGATGGAGCGCGTGGACCGACCCGACGCGCCTTCTCTACTACGGGGCCACGAAGGACTGGGCGCGACAGAAGGTGGTGCTCCCGGGCGCCGCCGGGAAGGACTCGGTCATGGTGCAGCTCGCCATCACCGACTTCGGGCAGATCTACTGCGACGGGAGCCAGACGGCGAGCGGGGTCTACACGTTCTTCGACAACGTGGCCGTCGGCATCACCGGCACGTCGCCGCCGATCCTCATCCAACGCGACCTCGATCTCTTCCAGGACACGTTCAAGACCACATCGTTCTTCAAGGACGACAACATCAACAGCGCGCTGGGCGACAGCGCCGTCGTCCAGGTCACGTCCCCGCGCGGGTACAAGAACGGCTTCATGCACTACCGCATCAACGGCGGCTCGTTCCAGGCGGTGCCGCTCACCGTCTCGGCGACGGCGCTGCCGACGATCCGCTACGCCGACGTGCCGGCCGGAAACTATCCCTCGAACACGACGGTCCAGTACTACTTCGCGGTCACCGACAGCCAGAACACGACGTCGACGCTCCCCTGGGGCGCGCTCACCGAGAACGAGTATTTCTCCATGTCGGTGCTTCCGGTGAAGACCGCGACGAATCCAGTGCTGGCCTGTTTCGACAGCCTCGCGCCGATTCTCTTCATCAACAACTTCGCCGGACGGGAGCCGAAGCCCTACATCGCGGAGGCGTTGAAGGGTCTCGGCTACAAGTTCGACACCTGGGACGTGAACGGCCCGAGCAGTCTCGTGGGCAACACGCCGGGCGGCTCCACGCCGGGGGGCCTCTACGACTGGCCTCCCTCCACCGTGGACAATCTGCTCCAGTACAAGGCGATCATCTGGCACTCGGGCAATCTGAGCGCGCAGCCGATCCGCGAAGAGGACCAGGCGATGCTCCAGTCGTGGATCCAGCAGCCGGGTTCGGACCGGAACTTCTGGATCAGCGGCGACGACGTGGCCAGCGCGCTCTTCGGCGGCGACGACTTCAATTCGTTCCTGTCGTTCACCTGCGGCACGCGCTACATCCGGGATCTCTGGGAGAACTTCCCGCAGGACACGCTCCATCCCATCGTCCAGGGCTTCGGCGGGTCGCCGACGGCGAACCGTTTCATGCACGTGAGCGCCGACTGCCCGCTCATCGACGATTTCGACCTCATCGCCAGTTCGAATCAGGCGATCCTGGGCGGGAAGGCCGGGCTCTATCTCAAGTACCCGAACGGTCTGGGGGCGGCGACGCGGTACGCCACGAAGTACGCCTCATTCGGCTCGGATAGCGCGCGCGCGGTCTTCATGGGCTTCTCGTTCAACGACATCGAGGAGGGCGGGGAGAGGCTTCAGCTGACGTCGGGGACGATGCAGAACTACTTCAAATTGAATCCCTGCTACTACCCGACCGGCATCGAGGACGACCCGGCGTCGCAGGCGCCCGCGGTTCCGAACCGCCTCTTCCAGAACGCGCCCAATCCGTTCAATCCCGAGACGGCCATTCGCTACACGGTCGGCTCGCCCGGCGCCGTCACGATCCGCCTCTTCAACGCCGCGGGCGCGCTCGTCCGCACGCTGGTCGATCGCCCGCACGCGTCGGGGGACTACACCGTCCGCTGGAACGGCACCGACGACCACGGCCGGCGCCTCGGCAGCGGCGTCTACTTCTACGAGATCCAGCTCGCCAACGGATTCCGAGACGCCCGCAAGCTCGTCCTGTTGAAGTAGACTCCTCCCGTCCCGCTCGGGGGAGGTCCATGAACCCATCCATCGAGATACGAAACCTCGTCCGCCGTTACGGCGACGTCGAGGCGGTGCGCGAGCTCACGCTGGACATCCGCGGCGGCGAGATCTTCGGGCTGCTCGGTCCGAACGGCGCCGGCAAATCGACCACCCTCCGGGTCCTCGCGACCTTGCTTCGCCCCACCGCGGGGAGCGTGCGCGTCGCCGGGCACGACGTCGTCGCGGAGGCCGACGAAGTTCGGCGTCGCATCGGCTACGTTCCGGAAGGGGCGGATCTCTACGACGCGCTGACCGGCGCCGAATTCCTCGAGCTCCTCGCCGACCTCCACCGGCTCGACCGGGACGCCGCGATCGCGAAGACCGGCCCGCTTCTCGACACGTTCGCGCTCACGCCCGACATCGGCCGGCCCGTCGGCGACTACTCGAAGGGCATGAAGCAGAAGCTCCTCATCGCCGCCGCGCTTCAGCACGACCCCGACGTGCTCCTGCTCGACGAGCCGCTCGACGGACTCGATGTCGCGGCGCAGGAGACGCTGAAGGGGGTGCTCCACGCCCACGCGGCGGCGGGGCGCGTCGTCGTCTACTCCTCGCACATCTTGGAAGTCGTGGAACGGCTTTGCCACCGCGTCGGCATCATCGATCGAGGGCGCCTCGTCGCGCTCGGCGCGCCGGCGGACCTGCTTGCGGCGCATCCCGGCCGGACCCTCTCGGAACTCTTCCTGCAACTCACGGCGGCGGACGCGCGCGCGTGACGGCGATCCACCGCGCCACCGGGACGGGCGCCACGGGCTGGGTGGGGCGTCTGCTCGGCGCCGATCCCGTCGTCTTCGGGACCTTCGTCCGCGCGTACGGCCTGATCGTCCGCCGCCGTTCGCGCATGCGGTTCGGACGCGGCGTCTCGCGAGGCGCCATGGGACGAATCTCCCCCTTCCACCTCGCCTGCGCCACGGCGGCGCTCGTCGGCGTCGGCATCATTCTCGTGGTCGGAACGATCCGGCCGCCGATCCTTGGGGCCCTGGCGGCCATGACGCTCGGGCTCTTCATCGTGGCCTTCGCCGTGCTCTTCGATTACCTGGAAGTGCTCGTCCAACCCGACGAGTACCGCGTGATCGCCGCCCACCCCCACGACGCCTGGTCGGTCGTATCAGCGAAGGTCTTCGTGGTGGGCCGCGCCGTCGCGACGCTCGCGCTCTGCTACTTCACGCCGAGCGTGGTGGCGGTCGGATTCTTCCACCACTCGCTTCTCCCCTCGGTGGCCTTCGCGCTGGGGGCGGCGTTCGCGACGATCGCGGCGTCGCTCGGGGCGATGCTGCTCGGCGTCGGCATCCTGGCCCGGTGGGGGCGCGTGGCGCTGCTTCGGTTCCTACCGGCGATGCAGGCCGCCTTCCTCATCGCCTACTTCTCGATGTCGATGGTCCGGCGCTGGCTCGTCGCCGGCGGACACTCGCTCGGCACCGCGCTTCCGGCCTGGCTCGCGTTCCTGCCCTCCGCCTGGTTTCTGGCGCCCCTCGAGTGGGCGACGGGCGCCACGACGACCGCGACCTGGCTCCGCGCGGCGCTGGCATTCGGTTCGGTCGTCGGGCTCGTCGTGGCGGGCGCGAATTGGCGGCGTTCGGGGTTCGGAGAGTCGCTGCTCGGGCTCGGAGACGGCGCGAATCCATCGGCGGGCGGGCGAGGGAGTTCCTCGCGGGCCGCGCCGGCGGCGGCGAACCGCGACGCGGGTGCACGCTCGAAGCGACGACGGTCGTGGGTTCGCGATCCCGCCACGCGCGCCTTCCTCTCCATGGCCCGAATTCACGCGCGAGCCGATCTGGCCTTTCGAAGCCAAATGATCATCTCGCTTATGATGCCGGCGATGATGTTCCTCTCGCCCAGTATCTCCCTCGGCGCCAGGCGGCAAGCGTTCCCGGAGTTCGTGCTTCTCTTCGCGTCCGGCGCGGCGGGGTTCGCCATCATGACCCTGATCGCGGCGAGCGCGGCCTCGACGCGGCCGGAAGCGTTCTGGCCCGTGCTCGCCTCGCCCGTCTCTCGAGAGCGCTATTCGATGGCGCCTCGCGGCGTGCTCCGGTGGGGACTCGTGCTGCCGGTCGTGCTCGCGGCGGGGGCCTGGTACATGGCCACGGCGGCGGGCGTGCCGTGGCACGAACGGATCGCGCGCGTGGCCGGGGTGGCGCTCTACTTGGAGTTACTCGTCACGCTCCAGCGCGGGATCGCACCCGACCCGCCCTTCACCGTTCGGCCGAACCGCGACCGCCGGCTCCAGTGGGGCCAGGTCCTGGCGATGCTCGTCGGCTTCGCGATCTGCGCCGGTGGGGCGGTCGGACTCGGCTTCTTGTGGCTCGTGCGAGGGTGGGGCGCCTGGGTCGCGTTCGCGGTTCTCGGCGTCTGGCGGGTGCCGGTCGAGTTCTGGACTCGCTGGCGCGTGCGCCGCGCCTGGGAGTCCCTCGAGGCGGCGTAGCGGCACCCCCCGCCCGCGCGCCGGTCCGGCCCCGCCGGCCGCCGACTACTCCAGCGTCACGTCGACTTCGCCCGCCCCGATATTCACGTCGATCCCCGCGTCGCCCTTCCCTTCGCGCCACTGGACCGGCCCGCCCAGGACCCGCG
>DASTSZ010000110.1:0-2498 GCA_035760425.1 Candidatus Eiseniibacteriota bacterium
CGGTCGAGTTCCGGGAGCCCCGCTTCCTCCACCGAGCGCCCCTCCGCCTCGAGCATCTCCGCCACGCGGTCGAACCGGCGGCGGAACTTCGCCGTGGCGGCCCGGAGCCGGGCTTCGGGATCGGTCTTCACGAAGCGCGCGAGATTCACGACCGCGAAGAGGAGATCGCCGATCTCCTCGGAGACTTCCTCCTCGTGACCCGCGGCGATCGCGGCCTCCACTTCGCCGACCTCTTCCCGCAATTTCGCCACGACGTCGCCCACCCGTTCCCAGTCGAAGCCGACCGAGGCCGCCTTCTCCTGCACGCGGAACGCCTGCAGGAGCGCGGGGAGCGCTTTCGGGCTCTTCCCGAGTAGGGACGCGTGCTCGCCGCCCTCCTTCCGTTTCCGTTCCTCCCACTGCCGCAGCACGCCCTGCGAGTCGAGTTCCTTGGGCGCGTCGAAGACGTGCGGATGGCGCGCGATCATCTTCGCGATGTTGCCGCGGAAGATCGCCTCGGGCGCGGCGCCCCCCTCCTGCTCGTGGCGCACCGCGAGGAAGAAGGCGAGGAAGAGGAGATCGCCCAGTTCCTCGGTCGTCGCGCTCGCGTCGCCCGCCGTGATCGCCTCCGCCACCTCGTGCGCCTCCTCGACGACGTAGGGGGAGAGCGTGCGGAGCGTCTGCTCGCGATCCCAGGGGCAACCGTCGGGGCCCGAGAGGTGCCGCACGAGGTCGAGGAGCGCCGCGGCCGCCGCCGCGAGGGCGTCGCGGTCGGGCGCGGGAGGCGAAGGGAATCCACTCGGCGACGGCATCGCGCGAGTGTACGGGCGCGGGCGATCCCTTGTCCACGCAGCGGCCGCACCGGGCTCGCGTCCGTTCGTCGCGCGACGGCCCGGCGCGCTTGCGTCCGCCGGGGCCGCGTGGTACACCCTCGGGTGCCGGTTTTCCGGCGCCACGATATGGAATTCCCCACCTGGGCCGAAGTCGATCTCGACCGCTTCCGGCGCAACCTGGAAGCGATCCGCGCCGCCATCGGCGAGTCGCGGCGGATTCTCCTCGTCGTGAAGGCCGACGCCTACGGCCACGGCGCCGTCGAGATCGCGCGCCACGCGGTGCAGCACGGCGTCTCCATGCTCGGGGTCGCCACGCTCCACGAGGGGATCGAACTTCGCGCGTCGGGCGTGACCGCGCCGATCGTGGTGCTGAGTCCTTCGCTCCTTTCCGAAGTCGACGAGATCGTCGAGCACCGGCTCACGCCCTGCATCGCCACGCTCGCGTTCGCCGAGCGCCTTTCGGAGCGCTGCCAGGCGCAGCAGGTGATCGCCCGCTATCACGTCGAGATCGACACCGGCATGGGGCGGACAGGCGTGAACGACGGGGAAGCGGTGCCGTTCCTCGAGCGGCTCGCGACCCTTCCGAACCTCACGCTCGAGGGCGCCTTCACGCACTTTCCCGACGCCGACCGCGGCGACACCGCCCTGACGGAGGCGCAGCTCGCCCGCTTCCAGGCCGTGCTCCGCGACCTCGCGCTGCGAAAGATCGAGGTTCCGATCCGCCACGCGGCGAACAGCGCCGGACTCCTGAGCCTCGCGGCGTCGCACCTCGACCTGGTGCGCCCCGGCATCCTCGCCTACGGCGGCTACCCGACGCGCGACGTGGCGCGAAGCGTGAAGGTGGAGGGAATCCTCTCCTTCAAGACGCGCGTCGTGCAGATCCGCGAGCACGCGCCCGGGCAGAACATCTCCTACGGCTGCACCTATCGCACGACGCGCTGGACGCGCGTGGCGGTGCTCCCGGTCGGGTACGGGCACGGCTATCCTTGGGCGCTCGGGAACCGCGGCGAAGTCCTGGTGCGCGGCAAGCGGGCGCCGATCATCGGCCGCGTGACCATGGACCTCACGATGGTCGACGTGAGCGACATTCCCGACGTGCGGCTCGAGGACGAAGTCGTCCTGTGGGGCGATCAGCGCGGGGCGCGTCTCGATCTGAACGAAGTCGCCGACCGCGCGCAGACGATCCCCTACGAACTCCTTTGCGGGATGGGGAAGCGCGTTGTGCGGCTCTTCCTCCGCGAAGGCGCGCCGACGAAGGTCGTGACCCTCATCGGCGAGCGGCGCGAGCTGGAGATCGTGGAGACGGGCGTCGGTTCGGCGGACCGCCGGAAACGGCGGCGCATCGAATACAAGAACGTGCGGGAGAAACCATGAGCGATGGCGCGTCCCTTCTCGCCGCGGCGAAGGCGCTGCTGCCGCGCGCCGCGGCGCCCTATTCGAAATTCCGGGTCGCCGCCGCGCTCGAGGACGAGAGCGGCGCGATTCATCCCGGCGTGAACGTCGAGAGCGTCAGTTTCGGGCTCACGATCTGCGCGGAGCGAAACGCCCTCTTCGGCGCCCTCGCGCGCGGCGCCGTCCGATTTCGCCGGATCGCCGTCGCGGCCGACCGCGCGAAGCCGGTCCTTCCCTGCGGCGCCTGCCGGCAAGTGCTCCTGGAGCACGCGCCCGACCTGATCCTCGTCGTGG
>DASTSZ010000111.1:0-6804 GCA_035760425.1 Candidatus Eiseniibacteriota bacterium
CCGGCGGCGGTGGACTTCCAGGATCACGCCGAGCGCCGTGCCGCCGCCGCCCGTGGCGAGCGCGCCGCTGTTGCAGTGCGTGAGGAATCTCGTCTGGTGCGGAAAGAGGGACGCGCCGTGCGCGGCCATCGCGCGGGACGCGGCCCGGTCCTCCTCCCAGATGGCGAGCGCCTCGCGCCGGAGGGCGTCGGCCCACGCGTCGGCGGCGTTCGGGGCGGCCGCGGCGGCATTCGGGGTGGCGGTCGCGGCGGCGGCGGCCAGCATCCGATCGCACGCCCAGGCGAGATTCACCGCCGTCGGGCGCGCCCCGCGCAGCAGCGCGGCCGCGGCGCGAAAGCGTTCGTCGCGGCCGGGCGTGCCCCGCAGCCGCGCGGCCTCCGCGGCGAGCGCGAGCGCGGCGCCGATCCCGATCGCGGGCGCGCCGCGGAGCGCGAGTCGCGCGATCGCGTCCACCATCGACGGCGCGTCGCTCGCCTCGATCCAGACCTCGCGTTCCGGAAGAAGCGTCTGATCGAGGAGCGAGACGCGGCCGTTCTCGAACCGAAGCGGATCCACCTAGGCCGTTTCCGAATCGTCGCCGCGCGCGAGGCGCAGCAGATGGCGGAGATGCCCGAGCGGAAGGCCGACGACGTTCGTGTAGGAGCCTTCGATCGCCTCGACGTAGGCCGCCCCGTAGCCCTGCACCGCGTAGGCGCCCGCCTTGTCGAGCGGCTCCCCGGTCGCGACGTAGCGCTCGATCTCGTCCGCCGCGAGCGACGAGAACTTCACGATGCTCCGCACCGCTTCCCCGACGCCGCGCGCGTGCGCCGCGTCGTAGAGGAAGAGTCCCGTCCAGACTTCGTGGATGCGTCCGGAGAGCGAGGCGAGCATCCGCTTCGCCTCGGCCTCGTCCGCCGGCTTCCCAAGGATGGCGCGGTCGAGTGTGACGACGGTGTCGGCGCCGAGGATGAGCGTGTCGCCGTCCACCCCGTCGGCGGCCGCGCGCGCCTTCGCCTCCGCCAATCGGAGCACGTGCGCCTCCGCCCGCTCGTCGGGAAGCGCGCGCTCGTCGACGTCCGCCGGCGACACGTCGAAGTGCGCGCCGACCAGGCGGAGCAGGTCGGCGCGCCGCGGCGATCGCGACGCGAGGAGGAGGCGGGGTCCGAAGGGATTGAGGAGATTCGCGCGCATCAGCGTCGGCCGTCCGGCGCGATCTCGAGGAGAAAGGTCACCGGTCCGCGGTTCACGAGTTCCACGTCCATCGAGGCGCCGAAGCGGCCGCGTCGCACCGGCACGCCGGCGCGTTCGAGCGCCTCGCAGAAGCGTTCATAGAGGGGCTCCGCGGCGGCCGGCGGCGCGGCCGGCTCGAATCCGGGCCGCCGCCCGCTCGACGTGTCGGCGCAGAGCGTGAACTGCGAGACCACGAGCGCGCCGCCGCCCGACTCGAGGACGGAGCGGTTCATCTTCCCCGCGTCGTCCTCGAAGATCCGGTAGCCCGCCACCCGTTCGGCGAGGCGGTCGGCGAGCGCGCCGTCGTCCCCCGCCGCCACGCCGAGGAGGACGAGGAGGCCGGGTCCGATCGCGCCGACCTCCGCGTCCGCCACGCGGACCGACGCCCGCGTCACCCGCTGGAGGAGCGCCCTCACGACGCGGAGCCCGCCGAGTCCCCTCGCGCGCCGCCGCCGAAGACCTGCTCGCGATCGACCGCCTCCACGCCCGGCACCTTCTCCACCGCCTGCATCACCTGTCGCAGATGATCGAGATCGCGCACCTCGACGACGAAGGCGCCGCGCGCGTTCTTGTCGTTCGCCTTGATGCCCGCCGTCCGGATGTTCGTGTTCGTCGCGGCGATCGCCTTCGCGATGTCGGCGAGGAAGCTCGTCCGGTCGACGCCGTAGATCGAGAGCTTCACGGCGAAGGACTCGTCCGATGCGCGGCTCCACTCGACCGGCACGCGGCGCTCCGGCATGACGCGCCCGTCGAAGGTGTTGGGACAGTCGGTGCGGTGCACGGTGACGCCGCGGCCCCGCGTGACCACGCCGACCACGGCGTCGCCGGGGACCGGCTGGCAGCAGCGCGCGTAGTTCACCATGAGATTGTCGACGCCCTGCAGGCGCACGCCCTTCGAGGAGCGGCCCGTGATGGCGCGCAGGGTCTCGAGCGAGGCCTCCTTGAACTTCTGGACCGGGCCGCCGCCGTCGGGGAACCACTTGTGGAGGACGGCCGCCACCGAGAGATCCCCGGAGCCGATGGCCGCGTGGAGCGACGCGACCTCGGCGTGCCCGAGCGCGGTGGCGAGATCCTCGATCGGCATCGTGGGCGGCGGCACGAGACGCCGGCGGCGGAGTTCGCGCTCGAGCATCTCCTTGCCGAGCACGACGCTGTCGCTGTGCGCGGCGACCTTGAGCCAGTGGCGGATCTTGTTCCGCGCGCTCACGGTCTGCACGATCTTCAGCCAGTCGCGCGTCGGCTTCCCCATCGGCGAGGTGATCACCTGCACGTGGTCGCCGTTTCGCAGCGCGGTCCGAAGCGGGATGATGCGGCCGTTCACTTTCGCGCCGACGCAGCGGTGCCCCACCTCCGTGTGCACGTGGTAGGCGAAGTCGAGCGGCGTGGCGCCGCGAGGAAGGCGCTTCAAGTCGCCCCGCGGCGTGAAGACGAAGACCTCGTCCTGGTAGAGCGAGGTCTTCAGGTAGTCCATGAACTCCTCGGGGTCGCTGGCCGAGCTCTGGAAGTCGACCGAGGTGAGGAGCGGCGCCAGCTTCTCCTGGAGCTCGGCGTCGGTCTCGCGTCCGCCCTCCTTGTACCGGTAGTGGGCCGCGACGCCGAGTTCGGAGATCTGGTGCATCTCGCGCGTGCGAATCTGGAACTCCACCATGACGCCGCCGGGCGCCACGACCGTCGTGTGGAGCGACTGGTACATGTTGCTCTTCGGCGTGGCGATGTAGTCCTTGAAGCGGTCGTGCACCGGCGTGAAGAGATCGTGGACGATCCCCAGCACGCGGTAGCAGTCGGCCTTGTCGGTGGTGATGACGCGGATGCCCAGGAGGTCGAAGATCTCCTCGAAGCGGCGCCCCTGCGCCACCATCTTCCGGTGGATCGATTCGAGGTGCTTCGGCCGCCCGCTCACTTCCGCCGCGATGCCGAGTTCGTCGAGGCGCTCGCGCACGGGGGCGATGACGGCGTCGATGACCGCCGCGCGCTCCTCCCGCTTCAACGAGACCTTCTGGCGCAGTTCTTCGAAGGCCTCCGGATCGAGCGTCTTGAAACTGAGATCCTCGAGCTCCCACTTCACCGTCCCGATCCCGAGCCGGTGCGCGAGCGGCGCGTAGATCTCCCGCGTCTCCCGCGCCACGCGCTTCGCGCGCTCGTCGCCGAGACCGTGGATCGTCCGCATGTTGTGGAGCCGGTCGGCCAGCTTGATGAGGATCACGCGGAGGTCCTCCGCCATGGAGAAGAGCATCTTCCGGAAGTTCTCGGCCTGCTCCCGCTCGGGGCGCTCCAGGTGGAGCCCGCTGATCTTCGTCACGCCATCGACGAGGCCGGCCGTTTCGGGGCCGAACGTCTGGCGAACCTGCTCGAGGTTCTTCTCGGTGTCCTCCACCACGTCGTGGAGGAGCGCGGCCTGCAGGAGCGTCGTGGCGGCGCCCGAGCCGAGGAGGTCCACCAGGATCGTGGCGACGGCCACGGGATGCGTGATGTAGGGCTCGCCGCTCATCCGCTTCTGCGCGGCGTGCGCGCGCGCGGCGTATTCGAAGGCTTTGCGGATCCCCGCCTCGTCGAAGGGGCGGTTCGTGCGGCGGAGGGCGTCGAGGAGCGGGGCTAGATGCGCCTCGGAGCGCGGATCAGGCGACGGGTCCATCGGGGCGCACCTGGATGTCCCGCAGCTTCAGCTGCAGGCGCGAGCGGTTCTGCCAGACGTTGATCGTCGGGACGAACGCGACCGACAGCCGGCCCGATTCCGACCGGAGCGGCCCGGCGAGATAGCCGAGGCCGAACCCGATGCAGTCGAGTTCGCGGCCGTTTTGGCGGATGCTCATCTTCAGGTGGTTCTTGCTCACCACCATGGGCGGCGCGCCGAACGCCACGTTCTCCGCCACGAAGAGCGGTTCCGCGTTGCCGATGCCGAAGGGCGAGAGGCGCTCGAGCGCGCGGACGAGGTCCTCGTTGCACTCCTCCAGCGGGAGCGTCCCGTCGATGGCGAGCGTCGGCACGTAGTCCTCGGGACGCATCCGTTCGGCCACGACGCGGCAGAACTGCTCGCGGAACGCCTCGAGATTCTCCGCGCGGATCGTGAGGCCCGCCGCGTAGGAGTGGCCGCCGAAGCCGACCAGGTGCGCGCGGCACTCTTGAAGCGCCTGGCAGACGTCGAATCCCTTGATGCTCCGTCCCGAGCCTTTCCCCTCGTCCTCGTCGGCCGAGATGAGGATCGTGGGACGGTGGAACCGCTCCATGAGGCGCGACGCGACGATGCCGAGCACGCCCGGGTGCCAGCGGTCGGACCAGAGCACGATCGCGGGCGGGAGTTCCGATCCGACGCGGCGGAGCATCTCGAGCGCGTCCTCGAGCGTCGACTCGTCGATCTTCTTCCGGTTCGTATTGTCCTCTTCGAGACTCTCCGCGATGGAGAGGGCTTCGCGCCGCTCCGTGGAGAGGAGGAGCCGCACGCCGCTCTCGGCGTTCCCGAGGCGTCCCGCCGCGTTGATGCGCGGGGCGAGGATGTAGGCGACGTGGCCGCTCTCGATGCGGCGGGCGGTGAGGCCGGCCACTTCCTTGAGCGCCGTGATGCCGGGGCGGTGCGAGTCGTGCAACTGGTCGAGGCCGAGCTTTGCGAAGATGCGGTTCTCCCCCACGAGCGGCACGACGTCGGCGATGGTGCCGAGGGCCACCAGGTCGAGGTTCCGCTCGACGAAGCCGTCGGGGAACGCCTCAGGGCGCGAGGCCTTGAGGCCCTGCACGAGTTTGAGGACGACGCCGACGCCGGCGAGGTCCTTGAACGCGTAGGGGCAGTCGCGGCGCTTCGGATTGAGGATCGCCACCGCGTTCGGGAGCTCCTCGCCGAGCGGCTCGTGGTGATCGGTGACGATCACCTCCATCCCCTGCTCCATGGCGAGGCGCACCTCCGCGACGGCGGTGATCCCGCAGTCGGCGGTGATGATCAGTTTCGTCCGGCGCTTCCGCGCCATCTCGACGCCGCGAACGCTCAGGCCGTAGCCGTCGCGAATGCGGTCGGGAATGAAGTAGGTGACCTTGGCGCCGATCGCCTCGAGCGAGGACGAGAGGAGCGAGGTGGCCGTGATGCCGTCCACGTCGTAATCGCCGAAGACGAGCATCTGCTCGCCGGCTTCGATCGCCTTCCAGATCCGCGCCACGGCGAGGTCCATGTCGCGCATGGTGAAAGGATCGAGGAGGCGGTCCATGGAGGGTTCGAGGAAGCGCTGCACTTCGACGGCGCTCCGGAACCCGCGATTGGCGAGAAGACGCGCGAAGGTGGGCGTGACGCCCAATTCGGCGGCCAGCGAGGCGGCGACGCCCGGCTCGGCTTCGCTCCGGACGATCCAAGTCTTCGGGGTAACGGGGCGCACGCGACCTCGGGGGCTGGGGTTGGCGGGCCGCAAATCGGCCGCAAGCCCCAAGGTTACCACCTTCTTAGCCGAGTTTGTAGCCGATCTTCCGAATGAAGGCGCGACGCGCCGCCGCCTGCTCCGCGTTCTCGACGCCGAGCGGGCCTTCGCCGTCCATGACGCCGAGGATCGCCCCCGCCGCGCCGTCCCGCGCCACGACGACGGTGACGGGATTCGCGGTCGCGCAGTGAATGGCGGCCACCTCGACGCAGGCGCGAACGTCGCGCAGCAGATTGATCGGGTAGCCCTTGCGCAGGAAGATGAGAAACGTGTGGCCGCAGGCGACCTTCGTCAATTCCCGCTCGGCGGCGCGCGTCAGTTCCTCGTCGTTCCCCTCGCTTCGGATGAGCCGGGGTCCCGACGCCTCCGAGAAGGCGACGCCGAAGGCCGCCTGCGGCACCGAGTTCACCACCGTCTCGTAGAGATCCTCGGCGGTCTTGATGAAGTGCGCGTGCCCCAGGATGAGATTCGCCTCGCTCGGGGTTTCGAGGCGCACCAGTTCGATCGACCCGTTCATCGCGTCCCTTCCTTCCCCCGCGCCGGCTAGAGGAGAAATCCGCCGGAGACCGCGAGCGCCGAACCGGTGATGTAGCCCGACTCCTCCGCGAGGAGGAAGCGCGCGGCGCGGGCCACTTCGTGCGGCGTGCCGAGGCGGCGGGCCGGAATGCGCGCGCCGGCGTCGCGCCACGCACGCGGAAGGCCGGGCGTACGGATGACGCCGGGGAGAATGAGGTTCACCGTGATGCCGTGCTCGGCCTCCTCGACGGCGACGCTTCGCGCGAGCGTGAGGAGCGCGCCCTTCAGCGCGCGGTAGGCGTGCGCCCGCGACGCCGCGCGCGGGGTGTCGCTCCCGGCCACGCCGAAGAGGAGAATGCGGCCGTAGCGCCGCCGCCGCATCCCGGGAAGCGCCTCCTGCATCGCGAGGAGCGCGCTCGTCACGTTGGAGTCGACGAGGCCGCGCCACGTTCGTTCGGAGAGCCGCGCGAGGGGCCCTTCCCAATAGTCCCCCGCCGCGACGACCAGGATGTCGGGGGCCGCGGCGCGGCGAACGAGGGCACGCACGGCGGCGCGTTTGGTCGCGTCCCCGCGCGCGGTCGCGACCTCCACGCCGAGCGCCGCGGCGACGCCGCGGGTTTCGTGTAGCGCCGCTTCCGTCCGCCCCGCGGCGAGCACGCGAGCGCCGGCGGCCGCGAGATCGAGC
>DASTSZ010000112.1:0-9740 GCA_035760425.1 Candidatus Eiseniibacteriota bacterium
GGTCGGCGGCTTCTTCCCGGCTCGGCGCGCCGCGATGATGCCGATCACCGAGGCGGTGCGGCAGGCGTAGGCCGCGGCTACCGGCCGTCCTCGCCCCGGAGCGGGGCGAATTTCTGGATGCGGTGGTTGTTCGTGTCGGCCACGTAGATGTGGCCGGACGGGTCGACCGCGACGTCGTTCGGCTCGCCGAATTCGCCCGGCCCCGCGCCGGGCGATCCCCAGACGGCCACGAGCGCGCCGTCGCCGGTGAAGACCTGGATGCGATTGTTCCGCTGATCGGCCACGTAGAGGCGCCCCCGCCGATCGACCGCGATGAAGTTCGGCATGTTGAACTGGCCCGGCGAGGCGCCGAACGAACCCCACTCCGCGACGAACGCTCCCTCGCGCGTGAACTTCTGAATGCGGCTGTTTCCCGAGTCGGCCACGTAGACGTTTCCCTCGACGTCGACGGCGATTCCCTGCGGGTATTGGAACTGGCCCGCGGCCGTCCCGAAACGCCCCCATTCGCCCAGGAATTCGCCCGACTCCCGGAAGTACTGCACGCGGTGATTGCCGAGATCGGTCACGTAGACGACGCCGCGGCCGTCGAGGGCCACGTCGTAGGGGGTGCGGAACTGGCCCGGCGCGGTGCCGGACGAGCCCCACGAGCGGAGCTCGGCTCCGGAGCGGTCGAGGACGCGTACCTGATCGAGGCCGGGGTTCGCGAGCACGAACCGCCCCGCGGGACCGACCGCGAGGCCGGCGCCGAGGATGGGGAGAGTCGCGCGATGTTTGCCGAGCGCGTCGAAGAGCTGGATGCGGTCGTTTCCGGTGTCGACGACGTAGATCGTCCCGTCGAGCCCCGCCGCCAGCGTGTGGGGACGGCGGAATCGACCCTCGGCCGAGCCGAACGAGCCCCAGGTGAGCACGAACGCGGGCGATGCGGCCGCGGCGATCGCGCAGGCCGCGGCGGCCGTCGCGGCGCCCGCCGCCAGTAGTCCCCAAACTCCCTTCATGATCGATCCCCCGTGGGACGCGTCCCGAGCGCCGGCATGGATCGATTCTACCCCTTGTCATTATTCAAAGAAAACATGTAATATTGAAAATATGAAGACGCCGCGCGACGAGCGCCCGACCACCTACTGGATCGACCGGCCCGAGCAGATCCGCGCGCTCGCGTCCCCCCTGCGCCACGAGATCGGCGATCGCCTGGCGGCGCAGGGAGCGATGACGGTCGCGGACCTGGCGCGCGCGCTGGGGCGCCGGCCGACGGCGATCTACCACCACCTGAAGAAGCTCGAGTCGGTGGGTCTGATCCGCGCCCGCGAGGAGACGGGGGAGCGAGGTCGTCCCGCCGTGCTCTACGAGACGGTGGCGCCCCGCATGCGCCTCGCGCGGGCGGGCCGGCACGCGAAGAACCGCCGGCCGCTCGCGCGCGCCGGCGCCGCCGCCGCCGCGCAGGCCTCGCGCGACTACGCGGCCGGATTCCAGGCCCCCCACTGGACGCTCGAGGGCCCCGGGCGAAACCACTGGTTCTTCCGCGTCGTCGCGAGCCCCTCGCCGACGCGCCTGAAACGAATGAACGAACTCCTCACCGAACTGGCCGAGTTGGTCTGGGAGCCCGATCCGAAGCCGGGTCCCTCGGTCAGCATCGCCTGGTTTCTCTCGCCCCTCGGCCGGAACGTGAAAAGGAAGCCCCGATGAATCGAGTTCGCCGTCTCGCCCGCCTCGCCCTGCTCCTTCTGGTCGCCGCCGCGACGCTCGACGCCGGCGCCGCGGCCGCCGTCGCCGCTTCCGAGCCCGCCGCGCCGACCGCATCGGCTGCATCGGCCCCGCCGGCCGTCGCCGACGCGGACATCCTTCGCGCCTGGAAGGGGATCGAGGGCGCGGCGATCGCCGAGCACATTCGCGTCCTCGCCTCCGACGAGTACGAGGGCCGCGCGCCGGGGACGAAGGGCGAGACCCTGACCGTCGCCTACATCACCGCCGCGTTCGAGCGCGCGGGCCTCGCGCCGGCGGGGACGCGGGGCTACGCGCAGGACGTTCCGCTGGCCGAAGCGACCCTGAAGGGGAAGCCGGAACTGACGATTCGCGCCGGCAAGGAGCGGCTGCGGCCCGCCTTCCGCGACGGTTTCGTCGCGCGGCTCTCCCGCCCGATCGAGTCGATCGACATCCGGACGAGCCCGCTCGTCTTCGCGGGCCACGGCACGGTCGCGCCCGAGTACGGATGGGACGATTACGGCGACCTGGATGTCACGGGGAAGACAGTCGTGCTCCTCTACGGCGATCCCGGCACGGCGGCGAAGGACAGCACGCTCTTCGCCGGCGTCTCGGGCACGCGGCACGCGGTCCCGAACTCGAAGTACACCGAGGCGGCGAAGCGCGGCGCCCGCGCCATCGTGATCGTGCACACCGATTCGAGCGCGGGCTATCCCTGGAGCGTCTTCGGGGGCGGCGGCCTCGGCGCGAGCCAGCACTTCCTCGCGCCGGAGACGGCGAGACCCGAACTCGACGGGATCGTCTACATCCCCGAGGCGACCGCCCGCACGCTCTTCCGCGCGGCGGGGCTCGCCTTCGACGCCGAAGCGCGCGCCGCCCACTCGCGCGGCTTCCGCGCGCACGCGATGAACGCCACGCTCGACCTGAAGCTCCAGGCGACGGTCCGGCCGATCCTCTCCCAGAACGTCATCGGAATCATCGAGGGCTCGGGCGCGCCCGACGAGGCGGTCCTCCTCATGGCGCACTGGGATCACATGGGCCGCGACTCGACGAAGGCGGGGGACCAGATCTTCAACGGCGCGGTCGACAACGCGACCGGCGTGGGATCGCTGATCGAGATCGCGCGGGCGCTGAAGCGGATGCCTCGCGCGCCGCGGCGAAGCGTCATCCTCGTCGCGACGACGGCGGAGGAGCGGGGGCTGCTCGGCGCCGAGTACCTGGCGCGCCATCCCGTCCGTCCGCTCGCGAAGACGGCGGCGGCCGTCGCGCTCGACGCGTTCTTTCCCTACGGCGCCTACGACTTCATGAGCGTGACCGGATTCGGCAATTCGGAACTCGACGACATACTCGCGACCGCGGCCGCGAGGCTCGGGCGGCGGCTCCAGGACGACGGCGCGCCGCAAATGGGCGCCTTCTACCGCGCCGACAACTACCCCTTCGCGAAGCGGGGCGTCCCCGGATTCCTCGCCGTCGGGAATCCCGACAACGCCGGCCTCCCGCAAGACAGCACCGTCATGGCGGGACTCGTGAACTACGTGACCACGAAGTACCACCACCCCACGGACGAGTACGACCCCGCGACCTGGAACATGGCCGGAATCGAGGGGGACGCGCGCACGATCTTCGAATTCGCGTGGCGCCTGGCCGAGGATCCGCGCTTTCCGAACTGGAAGTGGGGCTCGCCCTACCGGCCGCTGGGGGACGCGCGGGGCGCGAGCGCGCCGACGGCCCCCCGCTAGCCCCCGAACGCCCGCTGTGCTAACGTCTTCCGACTATGCTCGACCCCAAGCGAATTCGCGCCCAGATCGATCTGGTCCGGGAGGCGTGCCGGTTCAAGAAGACCGACGTCGACCTCGACCGCTACCTCGTGCGCGAGGAGAAGCGGCGCGAGATCCTGGTGCAGGTCGAGGGGCTGAAGGCGGAGCGGAATAAGGCGTCGGAAGAGATCGGGAAGGCGAAGAAGGCGGGGAAGGACGCGGCCGAAGCGGTGGCCGCCATGAAGAAGGTCGGCGACGACATCAAGGCCCTCGACGGGCACTTGGCCGAGATCGAAGCCGAGCTCGAGACCCTTCAGCACTGGATTCCGAACATTCCGCATGCCTCGGTGCCTCGCGCGGAGGCTGACGGGAACGTCGTCGTCCGCTCGGTCGGCACGCCGCGGACGTTCGACTTCACGCCGAAGCCCCACTGGGACCTCGCCACGTCGCTCGGCCTCCTCGACTTCGAGCGGGCGAACAAGATCGCGGGCGGCGGATTCCTTCTCTTCACGGGGCGGGGCGCGCGGCTCGAGCGGGCGCTCATCGCCTTCATGCTCGACTTCCACACGAAGCACCACGGCTATACCGAGGTTTCGCCGCCCCACCTGGTGCGGCGCCAGTCGCTCTTCGGCACGGGGCAACTCCCCAAGCTCGAAGGCGACATGTACCGCCTGGCCGACGAGGATCTCTTCCTCAATCCGACGGCCGAGGTCCCGGTCACGAACATCTACCAGGACGAGATCCTCGAGGGGAGCGATCTCCCGATCTATCTCACGGCCCACTGCGCGTCCTACCGCCGCGAGGCCGGCTCCTACGGCCGCGACACCCGCGGGATGGTGCGCGTCCACCAGTTCGACAAGGTGGAACTGGTGAAGTTCGTTCGCCCGGAGACGTCGTACGACGAGCACGAGAAGCTCCTGAAGGACGCCGAGGACATCCTGGTCGCGCTCGAGCTTCCGTACCGCGTCGTGCTTCTCGCGGCCGGCGATCTCTCGTTCGCGGCCGCCAAGTGCTACGACCTCGAGACCTGGGCGCCGGGCGAGAATCGGTGGCTCGAGGTCTCCTCGTGCAGCAACTTCGAGGACTTCCAGGCGCGCCGCGCCGGCATCCGCTACCGCCCCGAGAAGGGCGCGAAGGCGGAGTTCCTGCACACCCTGAACGCCTCGGGCCTCGCGCTGCCGCGCGTCTTCGCGACGATTCTCGAATATCACCAGACGGAGCGTGGAACGGTGCGGATTCCCGACGCGCTCGTTCCGTACCTCGACGGAGTGCGCGAACTGGCGCCGGGCTAGCCGCCCGCGCCGCTTCCGGCCATGACCGCGCGCCCCGCCGATCCCGCTCGGGCGGGCCGACCGCTCCGCCCGATCTCCTTCCGGCTCTACCTCTTCCTCGCCATCGTGCTGCTCATGATGGCGCTCTTCGCCCACTCCAACTACGTGATCGGCAGCCTGAACCAGGAGGCGCGGTCGCTCTGCACCGTGCTCGCGCGTTTCTTCGCCGTCGCCACGTTCGAGGCGGCGGAGGATCCGGAACTCCAGCCGATCTACCGCGACGTCGTCCGAAACATCAACTTCCCGCTCATCCTCACCGACACGAAGGGAATTCCGCGGGCATGGCGGCACGTCGGGATCCAGACGAGCGACGTGCCCGACTCGCTCATCGCCATCGCCGACACGACCGGCGTCGTCGCGCCGGCGCTCGCGCGGCTGCAGGAGACGGTCGCCGTCCTCGACCGCGTGAACGAGCCGATCCCGATCGTGCGCATCGGCCACCCCGACATCCTCGGCTTCGTGCACTACGGCGAGCCGCCGCTCGTGGCGCGCTTGCGGTGGATTCCGTACCTGGAACTCGGCGTCGTCGTGGGGCTCCTCCTCTTCGCCTTCGTCGGCTGGCGGAGCCTCCTCGCCGGGGAACAGCGCTCGCTCTGGGCCGCGCTCGCGAAGGAGACGGCGCACCAGCTGGGGACGCCGCTCTCCTCGCTCCTCGGGTGGACCGGACTCTTGAAGGAGCAGGTCGCGTCGGGAACGCTCGCGCCCGCGAAGGTCGGCACGGTCGTCGACGAGATGACGCTCGACCTCGACCGTCTGAACAAGATCGCCTCCCGATTCGCGCAGGTCGGGTCGACGCCGGCGCTTGAACTCGCCGACCTTTCGACCATCGCGTCGGAGACCGTCTCCTACTTCCGCCACCGCGTGCCGCACCTCGGCCGGTCGGTGACGATCGAGGAGCGCTACGAGCCGGCGCCGCGCGTGGCGCTCCATCCGCAACTGATCGAGTGGGTCGTCGAGAACCTCCTGAAGAACGCCCTCGATGCGAGCGACAAACCGGAAGGAACGATCAAGGTGTCGGTGACCTGGCGGCGCGACGAACGCGCCGTGGAACTCCGCGTGTCGGACAACGGCCGCGGGATGACGCCCGACGACCGGCGCCACGCCTTCGACACCGGCTTCACGACGAAGCGCCGCGGCTGGGGCCTGGGCCTCGCGCTTGCGAGGCGCGTGGTGCACGAGTACCATCAAGGACGCATCGCCATCGTCGAGACCGCGCCCGGACGCGGCACGACGGTGTCCGTCGTCCTCCCCTTGCCGCCGTCGTCGACCGACGGCCGGACCTCCTGACCCCATGGCGCCGAACGAACGCAAGATCCTCTGGGCGGACGACGAGATCGAGCTGCTCCGCGCCCACATCCTCTTCCTGGAGGAGAAGGGCTATCGCGTCACGCCCGTCTCGAACGGCGAGGACGCGCTCGCCTCCACGCTTCGGGAGAAGTTCGACGCCGTCCTGCTCGACGAGTCGATGCCGGGGAAGGGCGGGCTCGAGACGCTCGAATCGATCAAGGAACACGACCCCGGACTCCCCGTCATCCTCGTGACGAAGAACGAGGCCGAGTCGCTGATGGACGAGGCGATCGGCCGGCGCATCAGCGACTACCTCCTGAAGCCGGTCCGGCCGATGCAGATCTTCCTCGCCCTGAAGCGGCTCCTCGACGGCGATCGTCTCCATGAAACGCGACTCGCGCGCGACTACGTGGCCGAACTCGCGCGCGCCCGGGCCGAGGCGGGTCCGGCGCCCGACTGGCGCCGCTGGATCGAGATCCACTCGCGGAGCGCGCAGTGGGACGTGGAGCTCGACGCCGCGGGCGACGCGGGACTCCGCCAGGCGCACGCCGACCAGCGCCGGGAGATGAACGTGGAGTTCTGCCAGTACGTCGAGGCGAACTACGAGTCGTGGACGCGGGCCGGCGCCGACGCGGCGGAGCGCCCGCCGCTCTCGGTGGACGTCGTGGAGCGATGGGTCGCGCCGCATCTCAAGGCCGGGAAGCGCGTCACGCTCGTCGTCATCGACTGCATGCGGCTCGACCAATGGCTCACGGTGGAGCCGATTCTCCGGCCCTACTTCGACATCGCGCTCGATCACCAGATCTCGATTCTCCCGACGGCCACGCCCTACTCGCGCAACGCCATCTTCAGCGGCCTCTTTCCCGACGAGATCCAGAAGCAGTTCCCGGAATTCTGGCAGGAGATCTCCGCCGACGAGCGGAGCAAGAACCGCTTCGAGCGCCAATTGCTGGAGAAGTTGCTGGAGCGGCTGAGCATCTCCGTCGCGCCGGGGCTCAAGTACTTGAAGGTCTCGAACGTGGAGGAGGCGAGCCACGTGCGGCGAAACGTCGTCACGTTCCAGAACATCCCGCTCGTGGCGATGGTCTTCAACTTCCTCGACATGCTGACGCACGGCCGGTCGGAGTCCGATCTCCTGAAGGAGCTCGCGCCGGACGAATCGGCGTTCCGTTCGGTCATGCGCTCGTGGTTCAACCATTCGGCGCTCTTCGACGCGCTCAAGTGGCTCTCGAAGCAGGACGGTGTCGTCATCGTGACGACGGATCACGGCGCGGTGCTGAGCCGCCGCTCCTCGCTGGTCTACGGGAACCGCGAAACCTCCACGAACCTGCGCTTCAAGTACGGCGTGAACTTGGGCTGCGACGCGCGCGCGGCGGTGCACGTGAAGGACCCGACGCGGTTTCGCCTGCCGGCCGACGCGCTCAACAAGCACTACATCGTCGCGAAGGAAGACTTCTATTTCATCTACCCGACGAAGTTCCACGAGTACGAGAATCGCTACCGCGGCTCCTTCCAGCACGGCGGCATCTCCCTCGACGAAATGATCCTCCCCGTCGCCACCCTGACACCCCGCGGCTAGCGATGCAGGTCGAGATCCGATCCCTCCTTCGAACCGACGGCGAGACGCGCGCGCTGGGCCGCTATCTCGGCTCGATCCTCCGCGCCGGGGACTGGATCGCGCTCCGCGGCGAGTTGGGCGCCGGAAAGACGACGCTCGTGGCCGGGATCGTCGACGGCATCCATCCCGGGATGCGGGGCCGGAGCCCGACCTACGTGCTCGTGGAGATCTATGGGGAGGGGCCGCGCATCGTGCACGCCGATCTCTATCGCTTGGCGCGTCCGGAGGAGTACGAGACGCTCGCGCTCGACGATCTCGCGGCGGGCGACGCGATCACGCTCGTCGAATGGGCCGACCGCGCCGAGTCGAGCCTGCCGTCCGAGCGGCTCGACGTGGAACTCCGCTATCTCGCCCCCGAGGCGGGCGCGGGACGGGAAATTCGACTGACGCCGCGCGGCGACCGCTGGGACGAGGCCGCGCGTGAAGGACTCCTGGACCGGGAACGCTGGCACGATGCGCTCCATCCTGGGGATTGACAGCGCGAGCCCGCGGGGCTCGGTCGCGCTCCTCGTGGACGGCGCGCTTCGCGCCGAGGCGCCGCTCCCGCCGGGCGGACACTCGAGCGGCCTCGCCGCCGCCGCCGAATCGCTCGCCGCGGGCGCGGGAATCGGTCTCGCGTCGCTCGCGGGGCTCGCGGTGTCGCGCGGCCCCGGCTCCTTCACGGGGCTCCGCATCGGACTCGCCTGGGCGAAGGGGCTCGCCATGGGCGCGTCGATCCCGCTCGCGCTCGTCTCGGCCCACGAGGCGATGGCGCACGCCGCGCGCGACGCCGAGGATCTCCTCCGCGTGACGGTGACGCCGGGCGAACGGCACGAAGTGGAGATCGCGCTCTGGGCCGCGCCCGGAGCGTCGTCATCGGCCGCGGCGGACTCGGGCGAGGCGGACGCGCGTCCCGTCGCGCTCGAACCGCCGGTCTCGATTCCCGAAACGGATCTCGATTCGCGCCTCCTCGCGCTCGTCGCGGGGCGCCGCTTCGTGGCGATTCCGTCGAACGACGCGATCGCCGCGCTCCTCGACGACGACGAGCTTCCGCGCCGCGATCCCCTCCCGCTCGCGGCGTCGGTCGCGCGCCTCGGCGACCTCCTCCTGCGCGCGGGCCAGGCCAGCGACCTCACGCTCGCCTCGCCCGCCTACGGCCGGGCGCCGAACGCGAGGAAGCCCGCCCGGTGAGCGACACGGGGCCGATCCGAATCGTCCCGATCACGGGCGACCGGCTCGACGAGATCGTGGCGATCGAGCGGCGGACGTTCTCCGACCCCTGGACGCGCGGGATGTTCCTCTCGGAACTCGAGGTCGGCGGCGGGACCTACGCGCGGGCCGCGCTCGTCCCCGACAAGGTCGAGGGGGAGCGGCTCGTCGGCTATTCGTTCGCGGTGCTCGTGATGGACGAGGCTCATCTCGGCAACCTGGCGGTCGATGCGGGGTATCGCCGGAGAGGGATCGCGCAGCGGCTCTTGGGCGATCTCGTCACCGAGGCCCGACGGCAGGGCGTGCGGCGCGTCACGCTGGAGGTGCGCGAGTCGAATCTGCACGCCCGTACCTTCTACGCCCGCAACGGGTTCATCGATATCGCGATGCGGAAGAGCTACTACCAGAACCCGGTGGAGGATGCTATCGTCATGCTCCTCATGCTTCCAGGAGGAGAACGCGCATGACCTGGCTTCGTAAGGCGAAGGAAGGGCTGAAGGCGCAGCAGCGCCGGCGCGAGCTCCCCGACGGCCTCTGGTCGAAGTGCGAAGAGTGCGGCGAGATCCTCTACCACAAGGAACTCGAGCGCAATCTCTGGACCTGCGGCAAGTGCGGCTTCCACTTCCGCATCTCGGCCCGCTCCTACATCAAGATCCTGCTCGACGAGGACTCCTTCCAGGAGCGGTTCGCGGAGGTCGTCTCGACCGACCCGCTCCGCTTCCGCGACGCCCGCCGCTACGTCGACCGCCTGAAGAAGGCGCGCGAGCAGACGGGACTCGGCGAGGCGGTGCTCTGCGGCGAGGGCCTCATCGAGGAACAGCCGCTCGTCGTCGCCGTCATGGACTTCGACTTCCTGGGCGG
>DASTSZ010000113.1:0-14049 GCA_035760425.1 Candidatus Eiseniibacteriota bacterium
GACGTGCCCTCCCCCGCGCCGCTCCCGGGCGAGCCGCCCTACGTGATCGAAGGGCGCCGCTACGCGCCCGCGCCCTACGCGCCGGGGACGCTGGCCTTTCAGCAGTGGCAGGGCGAAGCCTCGCTCGCGCGGACCATCCGCGCGTGGGAGGAGTTCTTCGATCGCGACTTCGCCGCCTGGCACTCCGGCGCGCCCCTTCGCGTGCGGCTCCGCGCGGGGCGGGACCTGAACGCCTTCTACGACCGGAAGAGCCTCCAGTTCTTCTTCGACACCGATCGCGTGACCGGACGTCCCGTCTACGCGGCGGAGAGTCTCGACATCGTGGCGCACGAGGCGGGGCACGCGATCCTCGACGTCTATCAGCCCGGCTATTGGTCGCTCCCCGATCCCGAGACCGCCGCCTTCCACGAAGCGTTCGCCGACTGCTCCTCCCTGCTCGTCACGCTCGGCGAGCCGGCGGTGCGCCAGGCGTTTCTCGCGGAGGCGGGACGCGCCCTTCGCGCGAGCAACCTCGTCTCGCGGCTCGCCGAAGCGCTCGGGCGCGCCATTCACGACAACTACGGGCCCGGCTCCATCGCCGACCCGACGCGGCTCCGCGACGCGAACAACCGGTTCAAGCACGCGCCGCCCGAAAAATTGCCGGCGCGCGGGCCCGACGAGACGCTCACCTCCGAGCCCCACTCCTTATCCCGCGTTTTCACCGGCGCGTTCTATCACTTGCTGATGGAGCTGTTGGCGGAGGGTCTGAAGCAGGGGCGCGGCGCGGAGATGGTGGAGGTGGCTCGGCGGCGCGCCGGCCGCCTCCTGGCGCGCGCCGTGGAGACGGCGCCTCCGGGCGAGGCGCGCGCGGCGGCGTACGGAGCGCGAATGCTCGAGGTCGATCGGGCCGAAACCAACGGCGCGGCGGCGGTCGCGATCGCCCGCGCGTTCGCGCGCCATGGGATCCGTCTCCCTCGCGGCGCGGCGCGAACCGATCGCTACGCCTCCCTCCGGTCGCTCGACCCCGATCGTCCGGGCGGAGGCGCGGCCCTCCGCGCGGCGCTCGCCCTTCCCCGCGGCGCGCGACTCGAGCGGCGCGCCTGGCCGGCGCGCGTCGGCGGCGGTGTTCGCGAGCAGTTGGTCCATCGCCACACGGTCGTCGCGCGCCATCCGGCGCTCGGCCGGTCGGGCGGCGTGGCGGTGGAGGTCGCGTGCGGCTGCACGCTCACGCGCGACCCGCGAGGCGACGTGGAGGGAATGGCGCTCTTCGCGCGGCGCGATCCGACGGCGAGCGAGGTGACGCGCTGGCTTCGCCCGTGGTTCACGCGCGGCGCCGTCGCGTTCGGCGAGGAGGCCGCGCGCTCCACCCGCTCCCTCTTCCGCGAGCGGAAGGTCTTCCGCGTCGGCGCGGGCCGGCGGCTCGAACGCGTCTACGCGGACTAGCGACCGGCGGCGTCCGCTAGGACGCGCTCTCTCCCGGCTTCAACACGACGACTTCGATGTCGGGGCGGTCGGACAACTCGGCGCGGAGCGCGGCCGGCGTCCCGGGGAGACCCGGAAAGGTGGAGTGATGGATCGGCACGATCGCCGTCGCGCCGATCATGCGCGCGGCGGCGGCCGCTTCGCGCGGACCCATCGTGTAAAGATCGCCGATCGGCAGCACCGCGATCGAGGGACGGTAGAGATCGCCGATCAACTTCATATCGCCGAAGACGCCCGTGTCGCCCGCGTGATAGACGCGAACGCCGCCTTCGAATTCCAGCACGTAGCCGGCCGCTTCCCCCGCGTAGAGAGTCACGTCTCCCTCGGTGATGCCGCTCGAGTGGATGGCGTGCGTCATCGTCGCCTTCACACCCGCGACCGAGGCGGTGCCCCCCTTGTTCATTCCCGTGACCTGCGCCACGCCCTTCCGGCTCAGGTATTGGTAGATCTCGTGGATGCAGACGATCTCGCAGCCGAACTTCGCGGCGAGCGGGATGACGTCGGCGAAGTGGTCGCCGTGGCCGTGCGTGACGAGGATGGCGTCGAGGCGGGCGAGCGACTTAGCGGCGGGAGGCGAGGCGGGGTTCTTCTCGATCCAGGGATCGACGAGGTAGTTGCGCCCCTTGCGATCGGTGTAGAGCACGGTGGCATGGCCGAACCACGTGATCGTCACGCCCCAGTCGCGGCTCATCGAGTCCTCCTCCCCCTCGGGGCCGCTACCCGGCGGCCGTACGAGAGCTTCAACCCGGTTTGAATTCGGGAAGTTCCTCCGCCCGTTCCAAGACGGGCGGAATGTCGCCCAGCGCGAGCGCCTGCTCGACGGCGGCGCCCAGAGCGAGATACTCCCGCTTCAGGAACCCTTCGATCCGCTCCGCGATCACGCCGGCGCCGTCGATGACGAAGAGGGTCGGCACCGACTGAACGCCGTATTCGCCCGACGCCGGGTAGGGCGCCTCCTCCCACGCGAGCGTCCCGGGGAGACCCAGCTCCGCGTGCATCGAGCGGGCGTCGGCCTCCGACTCCTGCGCCACGACGAGGAAGAGCATCCCCTCCGCCGCGACGGCGCGCGCCAACGGCCCGAGCCGTGGAGCGACGAGCCGGCTCGTCTCGCAATCCGACTTCACGAAGAGCACGATGCCGCCGCCCGGCTCCACGATGTCGGGGAGGCTTCGGAATCCGCCCCCCACCAGCGCGAGGTCGAAGCGCGGCGCGACGTCGCCCGGCGCGGCGCTCACTTCTTCCGCTCCGCCGGCGGCGTCTTTCCCGCCAGGAAGTAGCGGGCGCTCGGGCAGAACGACGTCACCGGGCAGCGTGCGCAGGCGGGCTTACGCGCTTGGCAGACCTGCCGGCCGTGATCGATGAGGAGGTGGGAGACCGCGATCCACTCCTCGCGCGGCACGACGCGCATCAATTCCTGCTCGATCGCGACGGCGTTCTTCCCCTTGCTGAGGCCGAGACGGCGCGACAGCCGCTCCACGTGCGTGTCGACGACCACGCCGACGGCGATTCCGAATCCGACGCCCAGGACGACGTTCGCGGTCTTCCGCGCGACGCCGGGAAGCGTGAGGAGTTCCTCCATGGTCGACGGCACGCGCCCCCCGAACTCCGACACGATGCGCGCCGAGGCGCCGCGGATCGACTTCGCCTTGTTCCGGAAGAAGCCGGTCGAGCGGATGATCGCCTCGATCTCTTCCTGCCCCGCGCGGCTCATCGACGCCGCGTCGGGAAAGGCGGCGAAGAGGACCGGCGTCACGATGTTCACGCGCGCGTCGGTGCACTGCGCCGAGAGGATGGTGGCGATCAGGAGTTGGAACGGGTCGTGGTGCGTGAGGGCGCACGCGGCGTCGGGGTAGGCGCGATGGAGCGCGGCGACGAGCGGGGCCGCGCTCGGGGCGTCGGCGGGCGCGCGTTTGGGCGTCGGCGCGGGCTTCGCGGCCGCCGGCTTCGAGCGGGAACGAGGCGCGCCCGAGCCCTGTCGTTTCGCGGCGCGTGAGGCGGCGGGCAAGGTCTCTCCTAGTTCCGACGGGCGTCTTTGGGGTAGAGATGCCGAACGCGATCGATCACGTCCTGCGTCCGCGTCGACTCGCGAAGAAGCTGTTGGAGCGCGTGGAAACGAAGCTCGAGGCGGTCGAGTTCCAGGAGTTGCTGGCGGACCTCCGCCTCGCCCTCCAGATTCATCGCGATCGTGTTCACGATCGACTCGGGGCTCACGTGCGGTCCGAGCAGCTGCGCCAGATCGAGCGCCGTCCCCTGCTTCTGATGCGCCCGGCGGTAGAGTTCGATCAGCTCCGCCGCCCTTGTCGGCGCCTCGGTCTCGCCGCCCCACGCCAGATCCTCGTCCACGCGGCGGACGCGGGCGATGCGATAGGGCTCCTGGCGCTCGAACCGTTCGAGCAGGACCTTCTGCTCCCCGTGGAGCATGATGTTGTAGCGGCCGTCGGGAAGCTTGTGGTGCTGAACGATCCGCCCCAGACAGCCGATCGAGTGGGCGTCGGGGCTTCCGTAGTACTCCTGCTCCCACCCCTGCTTCAGCAGCGCGATCACCAGCGTCTGGTCGCCGCCCAGCACATCGGCGATCATGGTCCGGTAGCGCGGTTCGAAGATGTGGAGCGGCAGGATCGCCCGCGGAAAGAGGACGACGTTTGGGAGCGGAAAAACGGGCTGCAAATCGAAATCGTCCGACACGGACGGATGCTAGCACACCCGAGGCGTTGGCGACCGCCCTCCGGGAGGCGTCGCGGGCGCTCGGATTCGACGCCATTGGATTCGCCCGCGCGTCGGAGCATCCCCACGCCGAGCGGCTGGCCGCCTGGCTCGCCGAGGGCCGCCACGCGACGATGCGGTGGATGGCGCGCGATCCCGATCGCCGCGCCGACCCGCGCCGCGTGCTCCCGGGCGCCCTGAGCGTCGTCTCGGTTCTCGCGTCGTACTACCGCGGCGACTGGCCCGAGGATGCGTCCGCCGCCGGGCGCGCCCCCGCGCTCCGCGGTCGCGTCGCGCGCTACGCCTGGGGCCGCGACTATCACGGCCGTCTGAAGCGGCGGCTGAACCGGCTCGGCCGCCTCCTCGAGTCGCTCCGGCCCGGCGCGCAGTGGCGCGCCTACGTCGACAGCGGCCCCGTTCTCGAGCGCGGGTGGGCGGAACGGGCGGGCCTCGGCTGGATCGGGAAGAACGGCAATCTGATCCGGCAATCGTCGGGCTCGTGGCACTTCATCGGCGAGATCGTCTGCGACGTCGCCCTTCCCGAGGGCGAGCCGGCGCGGAACCGCTGCGGCCGCTGCGCGCGCTGCATGCCGGCCTGCCCCACCGGCGCCATCGTGGGGCCCTACCAGGTCGACGCGCGCCGCTGCATCTCCTATCTCACGATCGAGCACGAAGGCGCCATTCCGAGGGAGATGCGCGCCGCCGTCGGGGTACGAATCTTCGGCTGCGACGACTGCCAGGAGGCCTGTCCCTGGAACCGCTTCGCCACGCCGACCTACGAAGCGGACTTCGCGGAGAGGCCGCGCCAGCAGACGCCGTGGCTCATCCCGCTCCTCGCCATCGATCGAGAGGGATTCGCGGCGCGCTACGAGGGGACGGCCCTCATGCGCGCGGGGCGCGACCGGTTCGTGCGAAACGTCGCCGTGGCGCTCGGCAATCTGGGCGACCGCCGCGCCGTATCGCCGCTCGCGAAGGCGCTCCGCGACGAGGCGACCGCCGCGGGTCGCGGCCACGCCGCCTGGGCGCTCGGGCGCATCGGAGGACCCGCGGCCGCGCGGGCCCTCGCCGCCGCGCGAGAGCGCGAACGCGACCACGGCGTGCGCGAGGAGATCGACGCGGCGCTCGCCGAGACGGCGCCGGCGGAAACGGAGTAGACTGACCGGCGGATCGGCTCGCCTCGGCGGGCGCGCCTCGACTCGAGACACTCAACGGGAGACTCTTCGCATGATCGGTACGATTCTTCGCCGCACGTTCGCCGCCGGCGTCCTGCTGGCCGCCCTCTCGGCCGCGACCTTCGACGCCGCGCGCGCCGACATGATCCAGACCACGACGAACGGGAAGACGCTCACAGGCTATCTCGCGCTGCCGAAGGGCGGCGGCACGCACCCCGCGATCATCGTCGTCCACGAGTGGTGGGGAATCACCGATTGGGTAAAGGAGCAGTCCGACAGTCTCGCCGCGCACGGCTACATCGCGCTCGCCGTCGATCTCTACAAGGGACGCGTGGCCCGCGACGCGGAGACCGCGCACCAGTACATGAGCGGGCTCTCCGAGGACGAAGCCATCGCGACGCTCCGCCGCGGCGGCGACTTTCTGCGTTCTCGCGACGACGTGCGCGCGCAGGCGATCGGCGTGCTCGGATGGTGCATGGGAGGCCGTTACGCCATCCGCCTCGCGGCCGCCGATCCGACGATCCGCGCCTGCGTCATGTACTACGGCGCGCCGATCACCGACGAAGGCGCCATCAAGGCGATCCGGGCGCCGATCCTCGGCAGTTTCGGGGGGGACGACCAGGGGCCGACGCCCGACCAAGTGCGGGCCTTCGAGAAGGCGCTCGCCGCGGCCGGCAAGAAAGCGGACTTCAAGATCTACCCCGGCGCGGGGCACGCCTTCGCCAACGTGAACAACCCGTGGGGCGGCTATCGGGAGGAGGCGGCGAAGGATGCGTGGGGGCGCACGCTCGCCTTCCTCGACCGAAACCTCAAGAAGGCGTCGATCCCCAAGAAAGGGCGCTAGCGCGCGCCCGAACGGTACCAAGGTACCATCGACGGCGGGGCGGCAAGTGACGTATTATTAATACGTTACGCCGCCCGCAGGGGGCGGCGAAGGAGCTGCCTCCGGAATGATCGCCCGCCGCAATCCGTGCGAACTCGAGATCGACCTCTTCTGCCACGGCGTTCGCATCGATCCATCCTGCCGGCTCGAAGAGGACGCCCGCGTCGTCGCGCGCACGCGCGCGGGACTCGGCTCGGGTCTCGAGATGATCATCCCGGGCGGGCGGAAGGACATCTGGCTGAACGCGCCGGTCGAAGAGGACTTCGCGCGGAGTTCGCCCTACTCGCTCTCGCGCGACGGCCGCGGCTACTCGCTGCATGACGAGCGGACCGACGAGCACTACGCGGTCCGCCTGCCCGAGGAGCCCGCCTGGTACAAGCGCACGACCTCCCGCGGCGTCGAGATGGGCAAGATCGGCGTCCTTCAGGGCACCTACCTCGGCATCTACATTTCGAATTCCTGTCTCTTCTGGTACTCCGATCCGTCGCAGAACTGCCGATTCTGCACGACCGGATCGAACGTCGGCGTGAACGAAGTGGCGCAGAAGCATCTCGACGACGTCGTCGAAGTGGCGCGAGCCGCCAAGCGCGAGTCGGGCGTGACGTTCGTCCACTTCAACAGCGGCTATCAGTCGGGGCGCGATCTCGCGTTGGCCGCGCCCTACGTGAGGGCCGTCAAGGAACAGGTCGGCGCGCTCGTCGGCGTGCAGCTCTACCCGACGAGCGACCTCGAGCAGTACGACCGCCTGATCGAACTCGGCGCCGACCACTTCTCCTTCTGCTACGAATTCCAGAATCCCGAGTACTTCGCGCGCTACCTCCCGGGCAAGGCGCGCACGGGCGGCCAGGATCTCTTCTTCCGCGCCCTCGAGTACACGGCGAAGCGGCTCGGCAAGGGCGCCGTCTCGGGCGAAATCATCGCGGGCGTGGAGCCGGTCGAGGAGACGCTCCGCGCCATCGACTACATCACGTCGCTCGGCGCCTTCCCCACGGTCTGCATCTTCCGCCCGGTGATCGGCGCGGATATGGAACGCCATCCCGTTCCCCGCTTCGAGGAGATGAAGCGCGTCTTCGCGCACGTCTACGAGGCCTGCCGCCGGAACGGAATCCCCATCGGCGCGGCGCCGAACATCGAGGTGAGCCTCATCGTGCAGCCCGACGACGCGCGCGACCTCGCGAAGCCGGGATTGGCGACGACGCTCTACGACGCGCGGCTCGCGGCGGTTCGCGCGCTCGCGCGGCCGCTCTTCGCCTGGAAGTCGCGGCGCCGGAGGATGCCTCAGGCGTCGTTCGACGCGCTTCTCGCGCGGTCGAAGCCGGCGGCCTCGGGCGCGTCGGGCGCGGCGCGGACGAACGGAAGCGCGGCGGGCGGGAGCGGGGCCGAGGCGGGGTCGCCCACCGCGCGCGCCGCGATCACGGCCGAGGCGCCGAGCACGTCCCGCGCCGCGCGCGACGCGGCGATCCGGGAGGTCTTCGACGCCGTGCGCACCATCGCCTCCCGCCGCGGGGCCGGATTCGAGATCGAGGAGCGCGACGGCGTTCTCGAGATCGCGCCGCGAGCGAGCGACGACGAGTCGGTGAACCGATGCCGCCTGAAGCTCTTCCGGCCTCGCGAGGACAAGGACCGGCTCTGCGCCTTCTTCTACAAGCGTTCGAACCTCGGTTGGAGCCGCGACCGCTTCTCCTACGGCGCCGTCGAATTTCTGCCCGAGATGCTCACGCGGGAGGACGCGGCGGCCTGGCTCGGCTGGCTCCGCGGCGGGTTCGATCCGGAGCGGCGGCCGCCCCGCCTGCGCCGCGCCTTCCTCTACTCCATCCCCGACTGACGCGCTCGGCGTCCGGCTCGAAATCGGGCCGCCGCGCCGAGTTCCACGCCTTCCGTTGACCTCGCTCCGGCGCTTCCGTACCGTCCTCGGTCCGACATGCGACGGTTCGATGTGGCCGCAGGAATCCTCTGGAACGGTGCCGAGGTGCTCATCACGCGCCGGCACGACCACGACCATCAGGGCGGCCGGTGGGAGTTTCCGGGCGGAAAACGGCATCTCGGTGAGACGATGGAGGAATGCCTCCGCCGGGAATTCCAGGAGGAACTCGGGATCGAGGTGGAAGTGGGCCCGCTCTGGCGCGCGCTCTCGCATCTCTATCCCGACCGAACGGTTTCCCTCTACTTCCACTTCTGCGGGAACGCCACCGGCGAACCGCGCCCGCTCGACGTCGCCGAACTCCGCTGGGTCGCGCCCGCCGTTCTCGCCGAACTCTCCTTCGTCGAGGGCGACGGCCCGATCCTTCCCGATCTCATCCGCGATCTCCTGGCGACACGCGATTGAGCGCGACACCCGACGAGACGCCGCCGCCCGCGCTCCGAACGCCGGAGCGGCACGAACTGCGCGGCGCCGACGGCGGGCCGCTCCGCCTCGACTTCTACTCGGCGGCGGCCGAACCCGACGAGGCTCGCGGATCCGACTCGCGCGCGACGCCCGCGCCGAATCGCGCGGTGATCCTCTGCCACGGCTTTCGCGGCTTCAAGGAGTGGGGGTTCCTCCCTTTCCTCGCCACGCGCCTCGCCGAAGAGGGGCTCCCCACCGTCGCCTTCAATTTTTCCTCGAGCGGCGTCACCGACGCCGAGGGCCGATTCGGCGAACCCGAGCGGTTCCGCCGCGGCACCTACGGCGGCGACCTGGCGGATCTCGCCGTCGTCACCGACTGGCTGGAGGCGCGTCTCGCGGCGGGGCGCATTCACGCCACGGAGGCCCCGCGGGCCGGAACGCGCATCGGGCTCGCCGGTCACAGCCGCGGCGGGGTCATCGCCATCCTTCGCGCCGCGAAGGACCGGCGGGTCCACGCCGTGGCGACGCTCGGCGCGCCCGCCCGCATCGGCGTCTGGCCGGAGAGCTACTTCGAAGCATGGCGGCGGGGCGAGTCGGCGGAGGTCTACGACTTCCGCACGAAGCAGTCGCTTCGCCTGGGGCCGGAACTCTTCGTCGACTGGGAGCGGAACAGGGCCGACTACGACACGGCAGCGGCGACCGCGGCCCTCACGTCGCCGCTACTGGTGATCCACGGCGCGCGCGACGCGGTGGTGCCGAGGGCGGAGGCGGAGACGCTGGCGGGGTTCGGCCGCTCCACGGCGACGGAGCTTCGGATGGTGGAGGGAGCCGGCCACTCGTTTCAGGCCGGAGACAAGATTCGCCGCACCCCGCCGCCCCTTC
Organism: Candidatus Eiseniibacteriota bacterium; assembly: GCA_035760425.1. Taxonomy (GTDB): domain Bacteria; phylum Eisenbacteria; class RBG-16-71-46; order SZUA-252; family SZUA-252; genus SZUA-252. The sequence continues at coordinate 9,428 of DASTSZ010000113.1, forward strand.
TCGACGCGGTCGAGTCGGTGGCGGCGTGGATGCGGCGATGGCTAGCGCCGAACGAGATGGAGGACTACTTCTTCTCGCCCGGGATGTAGGCCTCGATGCCGATGTTGATCGTGACGTCGTCGCCCAAGAGGGTGCCGTTGTCGATCGCCTTGTTCCAGATGATGCCGAACTGTTTGCGATCGATCGTCGCCGTCGCCTCGAATCCCGCCTTCGAACCCGGCTGGGCGGGTCCCGCGCCGAGGAAGGTCGCCGCGAGCGTCACCGGCTTCGTGACGCCGTGCATCGTGAGGTTCCCTTCGACCGAGAGCGCGTTCCCCTCGCCCTTCGTCACCTTCGTGCTCACGAACGACATCGTCGGGTAGGTCGCGACGTCGAAGAAGTCGGCCGAGCGGAGGTGGTTGTCGCGCTGCGCCGTCTTCGTGTTGATGGAGGCGGGGTCGATGTCGACCTTTACCGACGCGGCCGTGGGATTCGCCGGATCGTACTCGATCGTCCCGGAGAACTTGTCGAAGCCGCCCGGCACCTTGCTGAAGATGTGCCGGATGGAGAAGCCGACCGACGAGTGCGCCGGGTCGATGGTCCACGTGGCCGCCTGAGCCGTCGCCGAGAGCGTGAGCGCGGCGGCGACGAGCGCCGAGGTCAGCAGGGACTTCGTCTGCATTCGATTCCTCCTGGGGTGGTTGCGCGAAACCGGCCCTCGGCCGATTGACGGCGGGCTAGTTACCGTACTTTCAAGGGGTTGAACGCCCGACAGCGATTGCCTAGTATCCTCCAGTCGGACCGTGCTTTCGATGCCGAACTGCCAGGGGGCGATTCGGGACCGCGGCCGACCCTCCAGGCATCAAAACCCGAACGAGGAGCCTCCTGTTCCATGTCGACCACCGAAAGACGCCAATTGATCATCCTGGGTTCCGGCGCGGCGGGCCTGACGGCCGCCATCTACGCCGCGCGGGCCAATCTCATGCCGCTCGTCTTCGAGGGCGTCCAGCCGGGCGGGCAGCTGACGATCACGAGCGAAGTCGAGAATTACCCCGGCTTCCGCGAAGCCGTGCTCGGCCCCGACCTCATGACCGAGATGCGCGCCCAGGCGGCGCGCTTCGGCACCGAGTTCGTGCAGGCCCAGGTCGATGTCGTGAACACCGCGTCCCGGCCCTTCGAAGTCGTGGCCGACGGGAAGACCTACTTCGCCGAGGCTCTCGTCGTGGCGACGGGCGCCTCCGCGAAACTCCTCGGCCTCCCGAACGAAGCGAAATTGATGGGCCACGGCGTGTCGGCCTGCGCCACCTGCGACGGCTTCTTCTTCCGCGGGAAGCGCGTCATGGTCGTCGGCGGCGGCGACACGGCCATGGAAGAGGCGACCTTCCTCTCGAAGTTCGCGTCCAACGTGACCGTCGTTCACCGGCGGGAGGAACTCCGCGCGTCGAAGATCATGCAGGAGCGCGCCAAGGCGAATCCGAAGATCGACTTCCTCTTCAACAGCGAGATCCTCGACATCCACGACGCCGAGAAGGGATCCGTGACCGGCGTCCGGATCCGGGACACGAAGAGCGGCGCCGAGCGCGAGATGGCGATCGACGGCGTCTTCATGGGCATCGGCCATCGGCCGAACACGGCGATCTTCGAGGGGAAGCTCGACCTCCACCCGAACGGCTACATCAAGACGCACGACGGCACGAAGACGAGCGTCGAGGGGATCTTCGCCGCGGGCGACGTGCAGGACTTCGTCTACCGCCAGGCCATCACGGCGGCGGGCAGCGGCTGCATGGCCGCCATCGACGCCGAACGCTGGCTGGAAGCGCGCGCGCACGCCGGCGCGGCGCACGAGAAGGTGGCGAGCACGTGAGCGACACGCGCGACGTCCTCGAAGTCGACGTTCTCTTCGTCGGCGGCGGGCCCGCCGGGCTCGCCGGCGCGCTCCACCTCACGCAGCGCATCGAGGCGCACAACAAAGCGGCGGCGGAGAGCGGACACGCGCCCCTCGGCGACGTCACGATCGCGGTTCTCGAGAAGGCCTCCGAGATCGGCGCGCACGGCATCTCGGGCTGCGTCATGGATCCGCGCGGGCTGAAGGAACTCCTTCCCGACTATCGCGAGAAGGGCGCCCCGATCGAGGCCGACGTGACGAGCGACGACCTCTTCCTCTTCACGAAGGGGGGCCAGATCAAATTCCCCTTCCTGCCCCCGCCGCTTCAGAACCACGGCAATCACGTCATCTCCCTCGGCGCGCTGGAGAAGTGGCTCGGCGGTCTGGTGGAGGCGACGGGCGCCTACGTGCTCCCGAACATGGCCGCCGTCGACGCGCTCTTCGAGGGCGACCAGATGGTCGGCGTGCGGACGGGCGACAAGGGCATCGACCGTCACGGCAACCGGAAGCCGAACTTCGAGCCGGGCGCCGACGTGAAGGCGAAGGTGACGGTCCTCTCCGAAGGGGTTCGCGGATCGCTCGCGAAGCGACTCTCGCCGAAACTGAAATTGGACGAGGGACGCGCGCCGCAGATCTACGCGACGGGCGTGAAGGAGGTCTGGCAACTCCCCGCCGGGCGCGTGCCGAAGGGGCGCGTGGTCCACACGATGGGCTTCCCGCTCGACAGCGCCACCTTCGGCGGCGGATTTCTCTACGGCATGGACGGCGACAAACTGACCGTCGGCTTCGTCACCGGGCTCGACTATCGGAACCCGACGACCGATCCGCACGGCCTCTTCCAGGCCTTCAAGCGCCACCCCTACGTCGCCGCCATGCTCGAAGGGGGAAGCATCCTCTCCTACGGCGCGAAAGCGATCCCGGAAGGCGGCTTCTACTCCATGCCCCGCCTCTCCTGGGCGGGCGGCCTCATGATCGGGGACAGCGCGTCGTTCCTGAACGGGCCGCGGCTCAAGGGCGTTCACCTCGCCATCAAGTCGGGCATGCTCGCCGCCGAGACCGCCTTCGAGGCGCTCCTGGCCGGGAAGTTCGACGCCGCGACGCTCGGCGCCTTCGACGGGAAGTTCCGCGCCTCCTGGGCGTGGAAGGAACTCCACGGCGTCCGGAATTTCCACCAGGGCTTCGAGCACGGCATGTGGGCCGGCATGATCAACACCGGACTGCAACTCTTCACCGGCGGGCGCGGATTGGGCGAGCGGCCGACGTGGGAACCGGGGCACGCGCGCATGCGGACGCTCGCGGCCGCGGGCGTGGCGCCGATCTCGCTCGAGGAGACGCAGCGCGCCTACGACAACACGCGCACGTTCACGAAAGTGAACGACGTCTTCCATTCCGGCACGAAGCACGACGAGGACCAGCCGTCGCACCTCCTCGTCGCCGACGTCAACGTCTGCGCCACGCGCTGCCGCGAGGAGTACGGGAATCCCTGCCAGCACTTCTGCCCGGCCAACGTCTACGAGATGGTGCCCGACGGCGAGAAGGGCGCGATCAAGCTGAAGCTCAATCCGTCGAACTGCGTCCACTGCAAGACCTGCGATATCGCCGACCCCTATCAGATCATCACGTGGGTCCCGCCGGAGGGCGGCGGCGGACCGAACTACGTGCATCTGTGACCGCGGCCGACGCCGCGCGTCTCGAGAATCTATCCAAGACCTACCCGGCCGCGGGCGAGGATGTTCACGCGCTCCGCGACGTCTCGCTCACGATCGCGCGCGGCGAGATCGTGGCGCTCCTCGGGCGTAGCGGCTCGGGGAAGACGACGCTCCTGAACATCCTCGGCACGCTCGACCGCCCGACGGGAGGGTCGCTCACCATCGCCGGCCTCCGCGTCGACGACTTGGCCGAGCCCGAACTCCTGCGACTCCGCCGCGAGTCGCTCGGCTTCGTCTTTCAGTTCTTCCATCTCCTTCCCTATCTCTCGGCGCTCGAGAACGCCCTGCTCCCGCTCTGGCTCGCGGGCGATCAGAGCGCCGCCGCCACGCTCCGCGCGCGCGCGCTCCTCGCGGCGGTGGGGCTCGCGGAGAAGGCCGACCGGCCCGCGGGGCGGCTATCCGGCGGCGAGATGCAGCGCGTGGCGGTGGCGCGCGCGCTCGTGAACGAGCCGGCGCTCGTCCTCGCCGACGAACCGACCGGGAATCTCGACCAGGCGAACGCGGAGGCCGTGCTCGAACTCCTCCGCGCGCTCTCGCGGGAGCGCGGCGCCACGCTCGTCATCGCGACGCACAGCGACGCCGCCGCCCGCATCGCCGACCGGCGGGTGCGGCTCCTCGACGGCCGCGTCGCCGGGATCGACTAGGCCTCGGGCGTGTTCCGGCGAATCGGCGCGCTCGGCGTCCGCCCGCTCCGGCGCCACCTCGGGCGAACGCTCGTCACGCTGGTGGGCGTCGCGGCGGGCGTGGCGGTCTCGATCGGAATCGATCTCGCCGCGCAGGCGTCGATCCGCTCCTTCTCCGAGTCGGCGCGCACCGTCGGCGGGCGCGCGTCGCTTCGCGTCCACCACCGGCCGCTGCCGCTTCCCGAGTCGACGCTCGTGGCGCTCGCGCCGTTTCAAGATCGCGCCGCCCTCCGGCCGACTCTCGAAGCGACGGCCCGCGCCCATGTGGCGAACGGCGTCGCCTTCACCATTCTCGGCGTCGATCTCCTCGCCGACCCGCGCGCCGCCGGGCCGGTGTCGGGGTCGCCCGCGGCCGCGGCCGCGGGC
>DASTSZ010000114.1:0-5668 GCA_035760425.1 Candidatus Eiseniibacteriota bacterium
TTCACGCCGACCGATGTCGACCCGTCGACGCTTCGCCTCTTCTCGGCGGGAACCGGCAGCGTGTCGCAGATCGCCGCGTCCGCGCCGAAGTCGGGCGTCATCGGGGACACCGACAAGAACGACATTCCCGAGTATCCCGCCTGCTTCGCGACGTCGGATGCGGCGGCGCTCTTCTCGCTCCTCCGCGGCAAGCAGGACGTGCCCGTGCGTCTCGAAGGAAGCCTCACCGACGGGCGGCGATTCTGCTCGAGCTTCACCCTCCCCATCATCGGGAAGGGAACCGGCGCGGTCGCGGCTCGCGTCGAGCCGAACCCGCTTAATCCGGAGGGGACGCTGCGATTCACGGCGAAGTCCCCGGGCGCGGTGACGATCCGCCTCTTCGATGTGAACGGCCGGCTGGTCCGCTCGCTCTGGAATGCGCGCGCGACGGCGCCCGGACCTCAAGAAGTTCGAATCGACGGCAAGGACGGGTCCGGCCGAACCCTTCGTTCCGGCGTCTACTTCTACCGGATCGACGGCGCCGACTTGAACGAGACGGGGCGGTTCACGATTCTCAAGTAGCAACCACCCCGAGTTAAGCCCACGAAACAGCGCGCGGCCTCGAAAGGGGCCGCGCGTCTTCGTCTACGCCCCGCCCCTTGCCCGACCCGCCTCCCCGGCGTTACAATCCGTGGCTGAGTCGTCGTTACGACGAATCGCAGCTCTTTTCGGACCCTCCGGGAGATTGAATGCCCCGCGCGGTGTCGTTCCTCGACGCGACAGTCGGCAAGAAGGCCGTCATGGCCGTCTCCGGCCTCATCCTCTTCGGCTTCGTCGTCGCGCACATGACGGGCAATCTCCTGGCCTACCTCGGGCCGGAAGCGCTCAACGCCTACGCCGTCTGGCTTCGCGAATTCCTGCACGGCGCCGGACTCTGGATCGCCCGCGGCGTGCTGCTCCTCGCGGTCATCCTCCACATCTGGTCGGCCGTCGCGCTCACCATCGAGAACCGCAAGGCGCGCCCGGTCGACTACCGCCGTCGCACGTGGGACGAATCGACGTACGCGTCCCGGACGATGGTCTGGTCGGGGCCGATCCTCGCGCTCTTCATCGTCTACCATCTCCTCCACCTCACGACCGGCAACCTCCATCCGAACTTCGTGGAGGGGGACGTCTACCACAACTTCGTCGCGGGCTTCCGCGTGCTGCCGGTGTCGGCGTTCTACATTCTCTCGATGCTCGCGCTCGGGCTGCACCTGCATCACGGCGTCTGGAGCATGTTGCAGACGCTGGGGCTCTCTCATCCGCGCTGGAATTCGCTCCGGAAGGCCTTCGCCGTCGGGATCACGGCCGTCGTCGTCGTGGGGAACATCTCCCTTCCGATCGCCGTGCTCCTGGGGTGCATCCGCTAGCGGGGAATCGCGACCATGGAACTGAACGCCAACATCCCTTCGGGGCCGCTCGATAAGAAGTGGGAGAAGCACCGCTTCGAGATGAAGCTGGTGAATCCCGCCAACAAGCGGAAGTACCACGTCATCGTCGTCGGCACCGGTCTGGCCGGCGCCTCCGCGGCGGCCAGCATGGGCGAACTCGGCTACAACGTCTCGTCGTTCTGCTTCCAGGACAGCCCGCGCCGCGCGCACTCCATCGCCGCCCAGGGCGGCATCAACGCCGCGAAGAACTATCAGAACGACGGCGACAGCGTGCACCGCCTCTTCTACGACACGATCAAGGGCGGCGACTTCCGCGCGCGCGAAGCGAACGTCCACCGCCTGGCCGAGATCTCGGTGAAGATCATCGACCACTGCGTGGCGCTCGGCGTTCCCTTCGCCCGCGAATACGGCGGCCTCTTGGCGAACCGCTCGTTCGGCGGCGCGCAGGTCTCGCGCACCTTCTACGCGCGGGGGCAGACGGGGCAGCAGCTCCTGCTCGGCGCCTACTCGGCCCTCATGCGCCAGGTCGACGCGGGGAACGTGACGATCCATGCCCGCGAGGAGATGCTCGAGCTGATCGTCATCGACGGGCGCGCGCGCGGCATCGTCACCCGCAATCTCGTCACCGGCAAGGTGGAGTCGCACCTGGCCGACGCGGTCTGCCTCGCGACGGGCGGATACGGGAACGTCATGTTCCTCGCCACCTACGCGAAGGGCTCGAACGCGACGGCCATCTGGCGCGCCTACAAGAAGGGCGCCGGCTTCGGGAATCCCTGTTACACGCAGATCCATCCCACCTGCATCCCGGTGAGCGGCGATCATCAGTCGAAACTCACGCTGATGAGCGAGTCGCTCCGAAACGACGGACGGATCTGGGTGCCGAAGAAGAAGGGCGACACGCGGCCGCCGGACCAGATTCCGGAAGACGAGCGCGATTACTACCTCGAGCGGAAGTACCCCTCGTACGGCAATCTCGCCCCCCGCGACATCGCCTCCCGCGCGGCGAAGCAGGCGTGTGACGAAGGGCGTGGCGTCGGACCGGGCGGCCTCGGCGTCTACCTCGACTTCTCGGCGGCCATCAAGCGGCTCGGCGAGGACACGATTCGCGAGAAGTACGGCAACCTCTTCGAGATGTACGAGCGGATCACCGACGAGAATCCCTACAAGGTCCCGATGCGGATCTACCCGGCCACGCACTACACGATGGGCGGGCTCTGGGTCGACTACAACCTCATGAGCACCGTGCCGGGACTCCACGTCCTCGGCGAGGCGAACTTCTCCGACCACGGCGCGAACCGGCTCGGCGCGAGCGCGCTCATGCAGGGGCTGGCGGACGGCTACTTCGTCATTCCGTACACGATCGGAAACTACCTCGCGTCGACGAAATTGGAGAAGATCGGCGCCGACCACCCCGAGGTGAAGCGCGCGGAAGCCGAAGTGGCCGAGCGGACGAAGCGACTCCTCTCCATCGCGGGCAAGCGCACGGTGATGTCCTTCCATCGGGAACTCGGCACGCTCATGTGGGAACACTGCGGCATGGCGCGCAACCGCGCCGGGCTCGAGGCGGGCCTGAAGAAGATCCCCGCGCTGCGCGAAGAGTTCTGGAAGAACGTGAACGTCCTCGGCGACGGGCTGGAACTGAACCAGGCGTTGGAGCAGGCGGGGCGGGTCGCCGACTTCCTCGAACTGGGCGAACTCATGTGCCTCGACGCGCTGGAGCGCGAGGAGTCGTGCGGCGGTCACTTCCGCGAGGAGTACCAGACCGAGGACGGCGAGGCGCTCCGAAACGACGAGAAGTTCTGCCATGCCGCGGTCTGGGAGTACAAGGGCGCCGGCGTGAAGCCCGCGCGGCATCAGGAGCCGCTTACCTTCGAGAACGTCCACCTCGCCCAGCGGAGCTACAAATGAAACTGACGCTCCATGTCTGGCGGCAGAAGAACGCGTCGGCCAAGGGCGCGTTCGTCACCTATCAGGCGGACGAGATCAGCCCCGACATGTCGTTCCTCGAAATGCTCGACGTCGTGAACGAGCGGCTGACCGCGAAGGGCGAGGATCCGATCGCCTTCGACCACGACTGCCGCGAAGGGATTTGCGGCATGTGCGGCGTCGTCGTCAACGGCGCCCCGCACGGTCCGAAGAAAGCCACGACGACCTGCCAGTTGCACATGCGGTCGTTCAAGGACGGCGACTCGATCACGATCGAGCCGTGGCGCGCGGGCGCGTTCCCGGTGCTACGCGATCTCGTGGTCGACCGGAGCGCCTTCGACCGCATCATCGCCGCGGGCGGCTACATCTCGGCGAACGTCGGAAGCGCGCAGGACGCGAACGCGCTGCCGGTGCGGAAGGAGAACGCCGAGCTGGCCATGGACGCGGCGGCCTGCATCGGATGCGGCGCCTGCGTGGCGGCATGTCCCAACGCGTCGGCCATGCTCTTCACCGCGGCGAAGGTGTCGCACCTGGGACTCCTGCCGCAGGGGCAGCCGGAGCGGGAAGAGCGCGTCCGCCGCATGGTCGCGCAGATGGACGAGGAAGGATTCGGCGGCTGTACGAATCACGGCGAGTGCGAATCGGCCTGCCCGAAGTCGATCTCCGTCTCGAACATCGCGAGGCTGAATCGCGACTTCCTGAAGGCGTCGCTCACGCACGGTCGCCGAGCGCCCCAGAAGGCGGACGGCTCCGCAGGATAGGACGCCGGGTACACCCCGGAAATACTCGGGAAATCCCTCCGAATCCGCCTTCTTCACACCCTGCCGACGGGTGTAGCCTCAATCACGTCGATTCACCCCGCCGACTCCCCATCCGTGGAGGACTCCATGCGCCCCTCGGCCCCGCATCTCCTGCGCGTCTCCGCCCTGCTCCTCGTCCTCGGCTTCATCGGCAATCCGATCTCCGCCTCCGCCCAGCCATGCGACGTGGCGCCTCGCCTGAAGTTGAGCGCGTCGCAGTGGGCGGGCGCGGTCGGAATCCCGACGGTCATGGAGGTGACGGCCTACGATCCGAACGGCGATGCCATCACGTCCCTGAGCGCGAACACCCTCGGGCTGCCGCCGGGGAACAACGCGGTATTCACGCCAAATGCCACCAGCACGGCGGGAACGCTGACCTGGACCCCGCAGGCGGGACAGACCGGTCTCTTCAATATCACTTTCACGGCGACGAATTCGCTGTCCGCCTCGGCGACGGGACAGTTCTTCGTCACGGACACGGGGGGCGCGCCCTTTGTCCGCCGCCCCTTGACGGCGATCGTGCGCGGATTCAATACACTCACGTTCACGGTCTACGCCGACGATCCCGAGGGCGATCCGATCACATCGCTCACCTGCCTCTCGAACATGCCGGGATCGACGTTTACGGCGAGCCCCGACAATCGGCAGGGCACCTTCAGCTGGACGCCGGGATTCACGCAGGGAAGCTTCACAGCGACGTTCACGGCAACCAGCTCGAGCACAGCCTCCTACACCACGACGGTCACTTCGCCGGGGGGAACGATCCCGCCGGTCGTGACGGCCCCACTCAGCGTCTCCGGCGCCGTAGGCGTACCGATTTCCTTCTGCGTCACGGCATTCGATTTCGACGACCCGATCGCATCGCTCACTTACAATCCGGTCATTCCGACCGCCCAGTTTGTATTGAGCCCGACGAACGAAGTGGGGCTCTTCAGCTGGACGCCCCCGGCGGGCGCAGCGGGTGTCTACACGCTCACTTTTTCCGCCCTGGGAGAGGGCTTCCCGGGCGGCGCGGCGGCCACCACGATCACCGTGGCCGGCGATCGCAGTCCGACCCTCACCGCCCCGGCCGCGGTGAACGGCACTGAAAACCAGCCGATCAACTTCACGGTCACCGCCTCCGACCCCGACGGCGACGCGATCAATGCGTTCACGGCCGCGCAACTACCGCCGGGCGCGTCCTTCGTACCCGCGATGACGAACACGACCGGCGCCTTCTCGTGGACGCCGTTCATCGGACAAGCCGGCACCTACTTCGTCGTCTTCACGGCCTCGAACGCCCTGACGACGTCCGCGACGACGCAGATCAACGTCGCGTCCCAAGTCTTCTCGACCCTCGTGTTCACGGCGGGAGGCAACAAGACGCTCCGACTCGGTTCGAACAAGGCGCAGTGGTGCGTGAACGTCGAACCGGTGAACGGCATCTTTTCGCTCTCCGACATCTCTCTCCCGTCCCTGGTTCTGCGTTCGACGGGGAATGGATGCGTCTCCGAGATTCACGCGATCACGGGCAAGAGCGCGGTCGTAGGG
>DASTSZ010000115.1:0-6952 GCA_035760425.1 Candidatus Eiseniibacteriota bacterium
CGCCGCGGGGTACGAGGTGGCCGTCTCCATCCCGCCGCTCGTGCACGTCGTGCGCGCGACGCGGCGGGCGGGACCGCTGCCGGCCGGCTACGCGTTCGGCGCGACGCCCATCGCGGCGACGCCCATGGCCCCCTCGCGCGCGGCCGAATCGCCGGCGACCGATCCGTTCGGCGGTCTCGCCGACGCCTTGCCGCCGATTCAAGGCGCGCGCGAGCCCTCCGCCGCCGGCCGCGCGCTCCGCGCGGGGACGGCGCTTCCGGCCGGGCTCTTCTATGGAACGCGCTGGGAGGACTTGACCGAGTTCATGATCGGCCGGGTCGGGATCGGCCTCTTCTTCCCCGAGAGCGACGGATCGGTCGACGTCGACCGCTACGACTGGACGCCCGCGCTTCGCGATTCGGTCGTCCGCTCGGCCGTTCGCGGCTTCCTTGCGTGGAGCAATTTCGCGGCCGCGCGGAACATTCCGCTCTCCTTCCACCTGGAGATCCATCCGTCGCTCCCCACGCGCTACGAGCCGATCAGCCGTCCCGTCTCCCAGGAGGAAGTCTGGATCGAGGACGTGCTTCGACCGGTGCTCGGCTATCGCGGCGACGCGTACGCCATGGCGCAGGAAGCGGCGAACGGCGTTCGCGCCCGTCTCGGGACGCACTGGGGCGGACTCGTCTTCGCCGTGCAGAACGACTCGAGTTCGACGGGGAGTTTTCCCGACGGGCTCATCGCGCACGCGCGGCTCGGGGGGCCGTGGTTCGTCATTCCGGTGAACAACCTCCGAACCACGAGCGCGACGCTCGACTACTACATGCAGCACGAGGTGACGCACCTCTTCTGGGCGCTCGACGAATACCCGGCGAACAACGCCTGGTGGTCGTGCACCCTCACGACCGGCTACTTCAATCGTCCGAATCTCAACTCCTCCGTCCCGATCTCGAACTATTGCGGCATGGAGCAGCACTGCCTCATGCGGGGGAACTATCCCGACGATCTTTGCCTTCCGACGGCGGAGCAGGTAGGCTGGGTCGATCTCAACCAGACGTCGCAGTTCGACCTCTTCGAGACGAACCCGGCGGTCGTGCCCGACTCCACGCGCTATCGGATCGTCACGGGACGGCCGATCTGGCTCCGGGCGAAGGCGGGCGAGACGGCGCTGCCCAACGTCAACCCCTACCGTTTCTACAGCGGGGACTCCATCTCGGTGTCGACGATCGATTCGGTCTTCTATCGCGTGGACGGCGGCGTCTGGAATTCGCTCCCGCCGCTCGACGGCATCTTCGACGAGGGGGAGGAGTGGGTGGAGACCACCATCGATCCGCTCCCCATCGGCACCCACAAGGTGGAATGGCAGGCTCGAAATCGAAACGGGCGCGCGGCGGCCTTCAACGCGGCGACCGATGTCATCGTGTCGGGCTCGACCGGCGCCATCGACCCGCCCGGCTCCGGCGGCGCGTCGGCGCTTCGGCTCCTGCTCGGCCCGAGTCCCGGCCGTGGCCCGGTGCGATTCGCGCTCAGCGGCGCGCATGCGAGCGGCGCGCTCGTCCGGCTCTGGACGCCGGCCGGCGCGCTCGCGCGATCCTGGCGCGTCCCCGCGGGGACGGCGGGCGGCGCCTGGGCGTGGGACGGCCGGCTTCGAGGCGGCGAGATCGCGCCGAGCGGCGTCTATTTCGTCACCGTCGACTCCGGCGGCGAGCGCGTGAAGCGCCGCCTGGTCTATCTCCGATGAGGGAAGGCGCGTGAGTTCCTCCGAACGCCTCATGCCGCCCGGGCCGATCGGCGCGTCGGCCGCGTGGGCGCCGCCCTCGCTCCGCGGGCGCCGGTACGGCGAGGACCGGCTCCACCTCCTCGTGCGGGATCCGCGCCGCGTGCTCGCGATCTGGGAGTTGAGCCAGGCGACCGCGTCGGCGGCGTCGGGCCGCGCGCGCGCCGCCGACGCGCCGATCCGCTACGCGCTTCGGATCGAACGCGCGCGCGAGGCCGACCTCCCGCCCGAGACGATCGCGTCCGCCGATCTCCCCGACGCGCTCGGAGGCGAAGGGTGGTACGTCGCGATCCCGCCGAAGGCGGGGCGTTGCCGCGCCGTCATCGGGCTCTCGCTCCCGTCCGGGTTCGAGCCGCTCCTCACGTCGCGCTGGGCCGCCACGCCCCCCGATGGGCCGTGCGAGCAGACCGCGCCCTGGCCTCTCGACGCGAGCGGGGAAGCGTGGGCGGCCCGCCAGTGGGCCCGCGCCCTCGCGGAGCGGGCGCCGGCCCCGAGTTCGGCGGCGCGGTACCTGCCGCCGCCCGCCGAGAAGGAAGTCGCGCGATGAGCGCGCCGGCCGCGGGGACGGGCGGCGCGCCGCTCGCGGGCTATCTCTCCTTCTTCCTGCACGCGCACCTTCCGTACGTCCGCCACCCGGAGTACGAGGACTCGCTCGAGGAGCGGTGGCTCGTCGAGGCGATCACCGAGTGTTACCTGCCGATCCTCGCGATGCTCGAAGGGCGCGCGGCGCGCGGCGCGAAGGGCGCGATCACCATCTCGCTCTCGCCGACGCTCCTCGCCCTCTGGGGCGATCCGCTGCTTCGCGATCGATACGTGCACCGGCTGGGGCGGCTCCTCGAACTCGCGGAACGGGACGTGGCGCGCTATCGCGGCGACGCGGCGCTCGGACCCTTGGCGCGTCTCTATCGCGATCGCTTCGCCGCGTCGCTCGCCGACTACGAGGGGCGCTACGGCCGCGACCTCGCCGCCGCCTTTCGCGCCGTGGAGAACGCCGGCGTCGTGCGCCTCGTGACCTGCGGCGCGACGCACGGATTCCTCCCTCTCATGGATCTCGGCCGGCCGGCGTGGCGCGCGCAGATCGGCGCCGCCGCGCGCGAATTCGAGCGCGCCATCGGCCACCCGCCGGAAGGGATGTGGCTGCCGGAGTGCGGCTACGCCCCCGGCGTGGAAGAGGTGCTCGCCGAATTCGGCATCCGCTACTTCGTGGTCGACAGCCACGGCATTCGCCACGCCTGTCCGCGGCCGATTCCCGGGACCTACGCGCCGTTCAAGACGCGGGCAGGCGTCCTCGCCCTCGGCCGAGACGAAGAATCGTCACGGCAGGTCTGGAGCGCGACGGAGGGCTATCCGGGCGACGTCTGGTACCGCGAGTACTACCGCGACCAGGGCTTCGACCTCCCGCTCGATGAAGTGCGCTCCTTCCTCCCCTCGGGCGGAACGCGGACGCACCTCGGATTGAAGTACTACCGGATCACCGATCGGCGCCGCGAGCATCGCGAGCCCTACCAGCCCGCGGTGGCGGCGGAACGAGTCCAGGAGCACGCCGCCCACTTCGTGCGCACGCGCGCCGCGCAGGCGAAGGAGGCCTCGGCGGCGATCGGACAGCCGGCGTTCCTGCTCGCGCCCTACGACGCGGAACTCTTCGGCCATTGGTGGTACGAGGGACCCGCGTGGCTCGACGCGGTGCTCGACGGCGTGGAGGGGGAGCCGGCGCTCGAGGCGCTCGACGCCGGGAGCGCGGCCGCGCGGTTGCCGCGCGTGTCGGAGGGAAGCCTCCATGTCTCGAGTTGGGGCGCGGGCGGATACGCGGGCTTCTGGCTCGATCCCGAGAACGACTGGATCTACCGCCACCTACTGCGCGCGTCGGAGCGGATGCACGGGCTGGCGCGGCGGGGGGAGGGCGGCGACCCGCTCCGGGGCCGGGCGCTCCGGCAGGCCGGGCGGGAACTCCTCCTCGCGCAGGGAAGCGACTGGGCGTTCATCATGAAGACCGGAACGCTCGTGCCGTACGCCATCCGGCGGACCGAGCGGCACCTGGAAGTCTTTGAACGGCTGGCGGAAATGCTGGAGCGAGGGGAGTTCGACGAGGGCCGGATCGCCGAGGCGGAGGCGGCGCATCCCCTTTTCCCAACGCTCGATCCCGGGCTTTTTGCTTGACACTTTCGGAGCCCGATTCGTACCCTTCGCGGCGTTCCCCCCCACGGCTCGATTGATCCGAGGAACATACATGCCTCGTCGCAAGACCGTACGTGCAGGGCTTCTTATTGTTCTCGTCTTGGCTGGCTCGCTCTCGTGCGGGGAGAACACCCCGACCGAGCCGGCCCTCGCCTCCGACATCATCGCGCCCGCCCTCTCGGAGAATTTCGAGACGTCGCCGCTCCGTGAGTCGCGCGAGCTGTTGATCGACGGCCGCGCCACCGACATCGAGTGGAACGGCACCGGCGACCCCGCGTTCGTCATCGCCCGCGGGGACGGCGGCAACTTCTTCGTGCTCGTCCGCTCGCTCTGGACGTTCGACGCGCGCACGAACGCGCCCCGCGGCATCTACTTCGAACTCCAGTGGCCCGACCGGGAGGAGAACCGGCTCGAGGAGCCGCTCACCACGACGCTCGACACGGGCAACGCCGACGGCGTCAATCAGGTCGACTGCACGACCGACCTCCGCGTCGTGAACCCCGGCAATTGGCGCCGCGCGGACATCCACGAGGACCAGGTCTTCATCGAGATCTATAGCGACTCGTTGGGCAATTACCCGGCCGACGCGTGGCGTTGGGGCGCGGGCACGACCGATCCGGCCGTTCCGGTCAACCCGACGGAATACCAGGGCGCCGACTTCGACGAGACGCGCGGCGCGGCCGATCATCCGCTCGGCGGTTCGGTGGAGGACTTCTACAGCACCGGCGGCGCATGGGCGGCCGACATCGGGCGCCTTCCGAATGAAGCGAACGTATTCCCGGGATCGGACCTGCCGCTCTACCGCCCGAACAAAGCGACTCGCGACGTGCGTCTGAATCGAGGCAAACCGACGTCGTACATCGTCTGGAAGCCGGTCGCCTCGCTTCTCACCGAGTGCGACACGCTGAATCCGCTCCGGGTCGACGACGCCTCCGTCCGCGACAAGACCTGGAACCCCGGCGACTACATCCCGTCGGTGACCACGCAGCTTCCCGACTCGAGCCAGTCCGACGTGGTCGCTCGCGGCACCTGGCTCGACGGCAAGTGGGCGCTCGAGATTCGCCGCGAACTGACGACGCGGCCCCCCGACGTCCAGGGCATTCCCCAGCCCCCGCGCCCCGACGACATCATTCTCCAAGAGGGCCGGCGCTACCGGGTGCGGTTCACGTTCTATAACGCGACGAAGACGCGCTCCAGCCAGACCGAGTTGCTCCCCCTTTATCTCAAGCCGAGGAACTGAGCACTCCATGAATCCGACGACGTTGGTCGCCTCGATCCGCGCGCGCCGCGCCGCCGCGGTGAACGGGCTGCGGGCCGGACTCGCGGCCGTGGTGCTTTTCGGCGCGCTCGGCGCGGCCGACGCGAACGCGCAGGTCGTGCGCGCCTGGACGAACGACACGCCGCTCGATCCCTACTCCGCCTGGCGGGGCGCCCGCGTAATGGCGATGGGCGATCTCAGCGTGGCGGTCGAGGACGATCGCAATCCGCTCACGCCGTACGGCTACTCCGGGAACGCCGCCGGCTTCCTCACGTCCCGCGACACGTCCTACGTGGAGCAGGGAACGTCGTACCGCGACTACTTCGACCGGTTCTACGGCCGCGGGAACAGCGCCATCACGCGCACCAGCTCCCTCCGGGTCGGCTGGCTGCAGGGGAACAAGTGGGCCATCGGCGCCGATCTTCGTTACGGCACGATGAGCGCGAGCCGTCACGACCTCGGCACGGTCGAAGACCGGAGCCGATTCATCCGCGACTTCGACATCTCGCTGCCCGACTACTTCATCCCGCGCGTGGGCGACCGGACGATCGGCGCCGGCGTCGACTATCCTTCCGCCTCCGTGATCTACGCGCGCCGCTTCCGCTCGTGGTTCACCCTCGGCGGCCGCTTCACGCATCGCAGCGAGCAGGAAGACCGGACCGTCCTCAACGATCCGTACGACTTCGACAACGAGTCCTCGGCGAGCGAAGTGGCCGGCGGCCTCCTGATCCACCCGAAGAGCCTCGGGCGGAAGGTGCAGCTCGGCGTCTACGCCTCCTGGACGGGAAACACCCTGAAGGGCGTCAGCAGCTCCGCCTTCAACGACGACTCCTACGAACTGAAGAAGCCCGAAGTGGCGTGGGGCGCGCAGCTCGTTCACCAGTACGGCTGGCTGAAGGGCATCATCGAGGGGCACCATCATTCCTACGACGGGGAACAGATCGCGCGCGTCAATTGGGCGCCGCAGTTCTTCCTGAATCCCTATCCCTCCGAAATCGACCAGAACTTCGTCTTCAAGAAGCGCTGGACCTCGGCGATCGTGGGCCTTCGCCACAACGAGGTCCGCTCGCGCTGGCAGGCCGACCTGCCCGGCACGCCGGTTCATATCGGCGCCCGCTACGCCTACTACCGCGAATACCAGTGGGACTTCCCGATCGAGGACGTCCTCTCGCCGATGCTCCCGCTCGACGTTCGCCGCCTCGGCTACAAGACGGCCGGCGGCGTCTCGGTCGACCTGCCCGAGCAGATGGGCGTGGTGGCGCTCGAAGTCCAGGCGGCGCGCGAACAGCGGGCCGACTGGCGCGAGGAGAAGGGATCCTCGCTCCCGCCGACGACCGTGCCCGACGTGACGATGGGCGAGATCAGCTATCGGTTCGGCGCCGAATACAAGGCGCGGCCGTGGCTCCCGCTCCGCGCGGGCGTCGCGCTTCGCCGCTTCGATCCCGATCGGACCGACGGGCAGCCGCCCTTCCGCGGCATTCGCCTCAGCGCCGGCGCGTCGTACCACTGGCACCGCATGGGCCTCCTCTTCGACGGGGCCTGGGCCCACGAGCACTTCCGCTACACGCCGCTCGATCCTTCGATCGAGATCGGCAAGAGCGACGAAGTCACCGTCACCATCCAGCACCTCTTCTAGAACGCCGGTCGTGGACGACCTGCTCCGTCTCGCGCTCGACACCGCCGTCCAGCGCGGGGCGGAGTACGCCGACGCGCGCCTCGTCGAATCGAAGCGCGAGGACATCCACGTCAAGGACGGGGAAGTCGGG
>DASTSZ010000116.1:0-5649 GCA_035760425.1 Candidatus Eiseniibacteriota bacterium
GCTCCGCGACGTAATGGATCGCCGTGTCGGAAGGCGCCTCGCGGTAGGAGAGCACGCGGAGATTCTCGAAGAGTTCATCGTGGGGAATGCGGTCGGGATCGGGGCGCGCCTGCGTCCCGATGACATAGCCGAGCACGCAGAGTCCGACCCAGATCGCGAGGATGTAGCTCTTGAAGATCAGTCCGCCGGCCCGCTTCAGGGCGGCCGACAGCTGCGCCTTGCGAATGCGGAATATCTTCACGGAGCGCTCCGTTGTTCGTGATGGTCGTGATCGGCGGGTGGCGATTCCCACGGCCCGAACGCGGGAACGCCGCATCTCCGTGGTTATCGGCAGCGTCGCGAATCGACTTTAGCGCTCAGCTTGAAGATGTTGATATTCAACGAAATATAGATGTTGCGATAACCCCCTAGCGGGGTCGCTCGGCGCGGCCTCCTCCGATCGCCGGCCACGCCGGCCCGCGTGCGGCGTGTGCTAGAGTCGCGCCGATGACCGCCCGCGCCGCGCTCCGCGTCACGCTTCTCGTCGGATGGAGTCTCACCGGTCTCCCCGTCGAGGGGCGGTGCGACGACGCGCCTCGCGCCGACTCGGCGGCCGTGGCCGCCGGGAGGCCCGCGGCCGCCGCTCCGGCTCGGCCCTCGATCGCGGCCCCGCCTCGCTTCCTTCCGCGACTCCCGCAGGCCCCGCTCCGCGGGCGACTCGTGCTGAACGGGGGATTCGGCGATTTCCGCGGCGGCCACTTCCACGCCGGCTTCGACTTCGCCACCTCGCAACGCGTCGGCCGCGCGGTTCACGCGCCCGCGCGCGGTTGGGTGGAGCGCGTCCGGAGTTCGGGCGTCGGCTACGGACGCGCGCTCTACGTGCGCACGCCGGACGGGCGCCTGCTCGAGTTCGGACATCTCGACGCCTTCGCCGGGCCGGTCGCCGCCTACGTCGACAGCGCGAAGGCCGCGAAGGGCGAATACGAGCAGGACCTCTGGCCCGCGCGCGGCCGATTCGCGGTCGAGGCGGGGGCCGTCATCGCCTGGACCGGCGAGAGCGGCGCGGGCGGCCCGCACCTGCACGCCGAGGTCCGCCGAGGCGATGTCGCGTATCACCCCGTGCGCGCCGGGCTCGCGCTCGGCGACGCCGTCGCGCCGACGCTGGTCGATCTCACGCTCGAACCGCTCGACGACGCGTCGACCGTCGAGGGCAACGCGGGTCCCGTCGCCGTGGGTCTCGCGCGCCGCGACACGATCGCGGTCGTCGGCCGCGTGCGCGCCGTCGTGCGCGCCTACGACCGGGTGGCCGCGGGCGGCGCGCGCATCGCGCCATGGACGGTCTCGATCGAGTGGAACGGGCGGCGCACGGCGTGCGTCTTCGACAGTGTTTCGTGGGCGACCGACATGCCCGAGGCGGAGTACGTCTACGACACGGGCCGCGTCTCCGGCGGTCGAGGGTTCGTGCTCTGGGCGCCGGCGACGTTTCGACCGTCGGTTCTCCGCGCCGACGCGCCGGCGGGCGAAGAAGCGGGGACGATCGAGGTTCGGCCCGGCGACCCGCCGCGCGCGCTGCGGATCGAAGCCCGCGACGCGGCCGGGCGAAAGGCCCTGCGCACGGTCGTGCTCCGTCCGGGGAAGGCGCCGGCCGCGCCCGTCGCGACGTGGTGGCGAGGCGACGAGTCGTGGCGCGACGAAACGCTCGATGTCGCATCGCTCCCCGGCGGGTTTCTCCGCGTCTCGCTCCTCGCCGCCGCGCCGGCGAGCGGCGTCGAGTTCCAACTCGGCGCCTCGGCGCGGCGCGGCGCGCGGCGCGGCGCGCGATGGACCGCGACGCTGGCCGCGCCGCCGGAGGCGGCGTCGCGTTCGATCCGACTGCCGATCGCCGTTCGATCGACGGAATCCTCCACGCCGGCGATCGATCGCGCGGGCGTCGTCTGGGCGCGGCGCGTCACCGCGACGGCCGCGTCGACGCTCGCCGACTCCGCCCGCACGCTGCGCGTCGACCTCGCCGCGGGCGCGAGTTTCGAGGACGCCCTCCTGTTTGCCTTCGCCGTTCCCGCGACGGCGCAGGCCGGGCTCGCGCCGCTCGGCACGGCGTGGCGGGTGGAGCCTGCGACGCTCCCGCTCCGGCGCGCCGCGCGCATCTCGCTCGTTTCGCCGACCGGGGCGCCGCGCGAGCGCGTGGGGCTCTACCGTCTGGACGGGGCGCGCTGGCAGTGGGTCGGCGGCATGGCCGACAGCGCCGCGCAGTCCATTCGAGGAGACTCGCGGCGCCTCGGCACGTTCGCCCTGCTTCGCGATGATCTTCCGCCTCGCATCCGGCTCAAGCCGACGCCGGTCGCCGCGACCGCGGGCGGGCCCTACAGCCGGTGGGCCGTCGAGGTCTCGGTCGCCGACGCCGAGAGCGGCGTCGACGGGTCGAAGTCCTACGTGGAGGTGGACGGCCGGCGCGTGCCGAGCGAGTGGGATCCCGAAGCCGGTGTTCTCCGCTGGCGGCCGCTCGCGCCGCCGGCGCCCGGTTCGCACGTCGTCGGCGTCGTGGCGACCGATCGGGCGGGGAACACCACCCGCGAAACGGGCTCCGTCGCGACTGCTGACAAGCCCGCGGCGCCCAGGTAGAGTCGGGACGGTCGTTTTCGTTTCGACGCGCTCGGTTCGGACGGGAGGAATCGGTGAAATCACTCGAAGCGCTCAAGATCAGGCTCCGCGAGGTGGACGATCTCCATCGCGCGTCGGCCGTGCTCCAGTGGGACCAAGCCACCTACATGCCGCCCGGCGGCGCGCGGGGCCGCGGCCGGCAGATCGCCACGCTCTCGCGCCTCGCGCACGAGACCTTCACCGCGGCGGAGACGGGGCGACTCCTCGACGCCGCGGCCTCGGAGACGGCGTCGCTGCCGTTCGAGTCCGACGAAGCGTCGATCGTTCGGGTCACACGCCGCTCCTGGGACTTGGCCGTCCGCCGCCCGGCGAGCCTCGTGGGAGAGTTTCAGGAGCATCAGGCGAAGAGCTATCAAGCCTGGACGGCGGCAAGGCCCGCGAACGACTTCGCGTCCATGCGGCCCTACCTCGAGAAGACGCTCGAGTTCTCGCGGCGGACGGCCGAGTGCTATCCGGGCTTCGACCACATCGCCGACCCGATGATCAACTTCTACGACTACGGCATGAAGGCCTCCTCGGTGCGGACGCTCTTCGCGACGCTCCGGGACCGGCTCGTGCCGCTGGTGCGGGCGATCTCCTCGCGCCCCCTGGCCGACAACGGGTGCATTCTTCGGAACGCGCCGGCCGCCGACCAGCTCGCCTTCGGCGTCGAGGTGATCACGAAGTTCGGCTACGACTGGAACCGCGGCCGCCAGGACCTCACCCATCATCCGTTCCAGACGACCTTCTCGCCGGGCGACGTGCGGATCACGACTCGGGTGCAGGAGAACGATCTGACGGACGCGCTCTTCTCGACGCTCCACGAAGCGGGGCACGCCCTCTACGAACAGGGCGTCGATCCCGCGCTCGAGGGCACGCCGCTCGCGGGCGGCACCTCCGCGGGCGTGCACGAGAGCCAATCCCGGCTCTGGGAGAACCTGGTGGGACGGAGCCGCGGGTTCTGGGAGCACTTCTATCCGCGCCTGAAGGCGGCCTTCCCGTCGCAATTGAAGGACGTCGCGCCGGACGCGTTCTATCGCGCGGTGAATCGCGTGGAGCGCACACTCATCCGAACCGACGCCGACGAGGTGACGTACAACCTGCACGTCATGCTCCGGTTCGATCTCGAACTCGAACTCCTCGAGGGCAAACTCGCCGTGAAGGACTTGGCGCGGGTCTGGCGCGAGCGAATCGAGGCCGACCTGGGGCAGAGCGTCCCCGACGACCGCCGCGGCGTGCTGCAGGACGTCCATTGGTACGGCGGCCCGATCGGCGGCGTCTTCCAGGGCTATACGCTCGGCAACATCCTCTCGGCCCAGTTCTACGATTGCGCCGTGAAGGCGCATCCGGAAATCCCGAGCGACGTCGCGGCCGGCGAATTCGCGCGACTCCACGGCTGGCTCAAGGAGAACATCTACCGCCACGGCTCCAAGTTCACCGCGCCCGAGTTGGTGCGGCGCGTGACGGGCGGGGATCTCACGATCGAGCCCTACCTCGACTACCTGTGGCGGAAGTACCAGCCGCTCTACGGGCTCCGCGAGGAAGAGCGGCAACCGGCCGGCGTCCGGTAGCGACCCGACCGCGCGGCGCGCAGGAGCCTGGGCCGACCGCTCGACGCCGATCGGCCCGACCAAGGCCTCGACCGAACCGATGACGCTCACGCCAGGCACCCGACTCGGACCGTACGAGATTCTCTCCCTCCTCGGCGCCGGAGGCATGGGCGAAGTCTATCGCGCGCGCGACACGCGCCTCGGCCGCGACGTCGCGGTGAAGACCATCCCCCGCGCGCTCGCCGCCGATCCGCGCCACGCGCAGCGATTCGAACTCGAGGCGCGGGCGGCCGGATCGCTCAACCACCCCAATGTCGTTTCGATCTTCGACGTCGGATCGCACGAGGGGACGCAATTCGTCGTGATGGAGCTGGCCGAGGGGCGGACGCTGCGCGAGCACCTCACCGACGGGCCGCTTCCGATCGGCCGGGCGCTCGAGATCGCGATGCAATGCGCCGAAGCGCTCGACGCCGCGCACGCGAAGGGGATCGTCCACCGCGACCTGAAGCCGGCGAACTTGATGATCGGACCGGGCGGGCGCGTGAAGGTGCTCGATTTCGGACTCGCGAAAGTCGTCGGTCGCGAGTCGCCCGGCGCGCCCCGCGCCGCCGGGGCGGCGTGGAGCACGGCGTCGGGCACGATCGCGGGGACGGTGCCCTACATGGCGCCGGAGCAGCTCCGCGGCGAGCCCGTCGACACGCGCGCCGATCTCTTCGCGCTCGGCGTCGTGCTCTACGAGATGGCGACCGGGCGACTTCCATTCACGGGCGCCACACCGGCCGACATCGCGTCGGCGATCCTGCGCGACACGCCGCTCTCGGCGCGAGCGCTGCGAGCCGACCTCCCGATGGAAGTCGACCAAGTGATCGAGCGAGCCTTGGAGAAGTCGCCGGCGGATCGATTCGAAACGGCGTCGGAAATGCGCCGTGCGCTCGCCCTCGCGGAGAGCGGGCTCGAGAGCGCGCTCGGCGCGCGGCCGCCCTCCGAGACGGGGCTCGCGGCCTTCGGCGAGCCCTTCCGGCGCGCCGCGTCGGGCGCGACGGTCGTTCCCTCCATCGCCGTCCTTCCGTTCGTGAACCGAAGCCAGGAAGAGGGCGACGAGTACTTCTCCGACGGTCTCGCCGACGAGCTCCTGAACGTGCTGGCGAAGATCCAGGGCCTTCGCGTCGTGGGCCGAACGTCCTCGTATCAATTCAAAGGGGTGAACGCCGACCTCCGCGTGATCGGCAAGAGACTGAACGTCGCCGCGCTCGTCGAGGGAAGCGTTCGGAAGACGGGGAACCGCGTTCGCATCTCGGTGCAACTCGTCAAGGTCGCGGACGGCTTCCACCTCTGGTCGGAATCGTACGATCGCACGCTCGACGACATCTTCGCGGTGCAGGACGACATCGCGCAGTCGGTGGTCAAGGAGCTGCGCACCACGCTCCTCGGCGAAGCGCCCGACTCGAAGGCGGGAGAGGCCGCGAAGGCGGACGTCGCGATC
>DASTSZ010000117.1:0-3176 GCA_035760425.1 Candidatus Eiseniibacteriota bacterium
GATGAAGAAGGAGCCCGCGTGGATGCGCGAGTTCCGCCTCAAGTCGTTCGAACACTTCGAGCGGAAGCCGATGCCGACGTGGGGCGGGCGCTTGAGCGACATCGATTTCCAGGACATCTACTACTACCTGAAGCCGGTCGACGAGCAGGGCAAGTCGTGGGAGGACATCCCCGCCGACATCAAGCGCACGTTCGACAAGCTGGGCATTCCCGAAGCCGAGCAGAAGTTCCTCTCGGGCGTCGGCGCCCAGTACGACTCGGAAACCGTCTATCACAAGATCAAGGAGTCGCTCTCGGCGCAGGGCGTCATCTTCCTCGACACCGGCTCCGCGCTCGAGCAGCACCCCGAGCTCTTCAAGGAGTACTTCGGCACCGTGATTCCGCCGTCGGACAACAAGTTCGCGGCGCTCAACAGCGCGGTCTGGTCGGGCGGCTCGTTCATCTACGTGCCGAAGGGCGTGAAGGTCGATCTTCCGCTCCAGGCCTACTTCCGCATCAACGCGCAGAACATGGGCCAGTTCGAGCGGACGCTCATCATCGTCGACGAAGGCGCCTACGTGCACTACGTCGAAGGCTGCACGGCGCCGATCTACGCGACCGATTCGCTCCACTCGGCCGTGGTCGAGATCATCGTGAAGAAGGGCGGCCGCTGCCGCTATACGACGATCCAGAACTGGTCGAACAACGTCTACAACCTCGTCACCAAGCGCGCCATGGCGCACGAAGACGCCACGATGGAGTGGGTCGACGCGAACCTCGGCTCCAAGCTGACGATGAAGTACCCGGCCGTCTACATGGTGGGCAAGGGCGCGCACGCCGAGATCCTTTCGATCGCGTTCGCGGGCAAGGGGCAGCATCAGGACGCCGGCGGCAAGGTGGTCCACGCGGCGCCCAACACCACGTCCAACGTCATCTCGAAATCGATCAGCAAGGACGGCGGGCGCGCGGGCTATCGCGGGCTCGTGAAGGTGACGAAGGGCTCGAGCGGCTGCAAGTCGACGGTGAAGTGCGACGCGCTCATCCTCGACGAGGACTCGCGCTCCGATACGTATCCGTACATGGAGATCGAGGAGGACATGGTGTCGATCGGTCACGAGGCCACGGTCTCGAAGATCGGCGACGAGCAGCTCTTCTATCTCATGAGCCGCGGCATCCCGCAGGACGAGGCGGCGGCGATGGTCGTGAGCGGCTTCATCGAGCCGATCACGAAGGAACTCCCGATGGAGTACGCCGTCGAAATGAACCGCCTGATCCAGCTGCAAATGGAAGGCTCGGTCGGTTGACCGGCCCCGCTTCCAGCAGCGTGAACGAGGAGACACGAGTGAATCCGACTGAACTGACGACCCCGGCGCCGGCTCCGGCCGCCGTCTCGGCGACCGGCGTGGCGCCGACCTTGGGGTCGATTCAACCCGGCGACATCGCCGCGCTCGCGACGCGGAGCGGCGACACCGACTTCCTGGCGAAGCGGCGCGCCGCGGCGTGGGCCTACTGCCAGAAGACGCCGTTCCCCGGACGCTTGGAAGAACTCTGGCGCCGGACCGACATCTCGACGTTCAAGTGGGAAGAGCTGATTCCGTACCAAGCGGCGCACCCGACGGTGAAGTCGGCCGCGGCGCTTCCGGAATCGCTCCATGAGGCGATCGGTCCCGCCGAGGAACGCTCCGCGCTCCTCGTGCAGATCGACTCCGAGATCGTCTACGCCGAGCGCTCGGCCGAATTCGCGGCGAAGGGCGTGACGTTCGCCCCGATCGCCGAGGCCGCGCGCCTTCAGCCGGCCCTGGTCGAGAAGTATCTCGGCGCCACCGTGCGCCCCGACGAGAGCCGCTTCACCGGGCTCAACGCCGCCCTTCGCACCGGCGGCGCGTTCCTCCACGTCCCGAAGGGCGTCACGATCGACCGTCCGATCCGCATCGTGGTCTCGCGGACCACGCCGCACCTCGCGCAGTTCCCCCACATCGTGGTGGCGCTCGAGGAAGGGGCGGAGGCGACCGTCATCGAGGAGTACGTCTCGGCCGGCGAGTCGGGGAACGGTGTCTGCGCCGGCGTGACCGAACTCACGGTGGGCCCCGCGGCGACGCTTCACTTCGCCACCTTCCAGCGCTGGGGCGCGAACGTCTACCACTTCGGCACCGAGCGCGTCCGCGTGGCGCGCGACGCGCGCTTCCACTGGACCGTGACCGAACTCGGCGGAAAACTCCGGAAGGCCGACTTCGAGATGTTCCTGGAGGGCGAGGGCGCCGAGGCGAAGCTCTCGGGCTGCTACTTCGGGAGCGAGACGCAGCACTTCGACTTCCACACCTACCAGAACCACAAGGTCGGGCACTCCGTGAGCGACCTCCTCTTCAAGGGAGCGCTCCGCGGCCGCGCCCGCACGATCTATCAGGGCCTCATCAAGATCCACCCCGACGCGCAGCGTTCGGACGCGTATCAGGCGAACCGGAACCTCATTCTCTCGAACAAGGCGCGGGCCGATTCGATCCCGAGCCTCGAGATCGAGGCGAACGACGTCCGCTGCACGCACGGCGCGACGGTCGGCCAAGTGGACGACGAGCAGATCTTCTATCTCATGGCCCGCGGCCTGACGCGGCACGAGGCCGAACTCCTCGTGATCGGCGGCTTCTTCGCGCCGGTCCTCGACCGCATCCCCGCGGAATCGCTCCGTGCGCTCGTCACGGCGGCGATGGAGCGAAAGGCGGACGGCTAGGTGAATCCGACGGCCGCGCCCGCGCGGCGCTTCGACGTGGCGGCGATTCGCAAGGACTTCCCGATTCTCGAACGGAAGATCCACGGGAAGTCGCTCGCCTACCTCGACAACACGGCGACGACGCAGAAGCCGGCCTCGGTGTTGAAGGCGCTCGACGACTTCTACCGGCTCCACAACGCGAACGTTCACCGCGGCGTCTATCTGCTCGGCGAGGAGGCGACGGCCGCGTACGAGGAGGCGCGCGCGAAGGTGGCGCGCTTCGTGAACGCGCGCTCGCCCCGCGACGTGGTCTTCACCCGCGGCACCACCGAGTCGGTCAATCTCGTCTCGAACGCCTGGGGCCGGAAGTACGTCGGCCGCGGCGACGTGATTCTCACGACCGAGATGGAGCACCACTCGAATCTCGTGCCGTGGCAGATGCTGGCCGAGGAGAAGGGCGCCGAACTGCGCCACATCCCGGTCGACGCGCACGG
>DASTSZ010000118.1:0-3676 GCA_035760425.1 Candidatus Eiseniibacteriota bacterium
CGAGACCCCGTCGACGATTTCGATGGAAGGCGATCCCGAGACAACCGAGATGCTGATTTGCGCGAGCAGGTAATCGCCGGGAGGATTTCCGGCGCCTGCGTATCCGAGGTAATACTCCTGGTCACTCCCGAACTTTCCGAACGTGATCCCCATTCCGGCCTGGAGATTGGTGGCGTTCGAGAAGGCGACGGTTCCGCCGACCGCGCGGAGACAGAATTCGTAGGAACTGAAGGTGAATGGCTGGTTGTCCGCGCAGATAGCGTCCGAGCCGTCTCGATTCTTGTTCGTCCGCAGGAAGACCTTCGCCACCGTCGTCCCCGTCGCGGTGATCACGTCCGCGGCGGTGTGCACTCCATCGCCGTTCGAGTCCATGTACATGTACTGCGCCTGGACCGTCGGCGCCGTGAGCATGGCCGCGAAGAGGCAGAGGGCGACGCAGGCGAGTCGGGGGAGAGTGGGTTTCGGCGCGTGTGGCTTCGGGATAAGCCGTAGGTAGGTAGCGGGTTGCATGATGCTAAGACCCCTTTCCTAATATCGCGGAGCGCATGCTGGCTGAATTGGCCGGTGGCGCCCCGCACGCTCGACGGGAAACCCCGGGGGAGGGGCACTGTTCCGACGAGGACAACGGAGGGATTCGGAGAACCGAACGATACCGCGACGAGAACGGTACGCCCGTGGTTCGAAGGGATGCAATGGTCCTTCGGCAGGATCGGTTGCGTCGAGTCGTCCAGTCAAACGTGGAAACTGCGAGGGGCTCCTATCCTCCCGGCGCCGCCACCGTGTAGATCCACCACCGCGCCCGCTCGGATCCCTTCGTTCTCGCCTTCCGCTCGAAGTAGATCTTCATCTCGGAGCCGTCGTCGGTGCGCACGTGGAACCAGTGCTTCCGGAGGTAGTGCTCCGGCATGGCGGCGGAGCCGGACGAGTACTGCTTCCACGACTCGAGCACGGTCTCGATCCGGTACTCGCGATCGCGCCAGCGGAAGCGGGACGGGAGGATCGGCTCCCCCGCTTGAAACGGCAGTTCCACCGTCTCGTCCATCAGCGGTTCGATCGACTCGCTGATCAGCGATTCCTTCACGCGCGCGGCCGCCTCACTTCATCGGCGCGAGGCGGAGCATGAGCGCCTGCTGCGTCACCGCGTCCGTCGCGCGCGCGATCAGCGTATCGAGATCGTCCGCCACCGAGATGTGGCGGCCCGTGAGCGCGTCGGCCTCGCCGCTCGCGAGGCGCAGAATCAGCTTCGTGGATGCCTCGGGCGGAAAGTCCTTCCCCTTTGCCAGCGTCTCCGCGGCCCAGGGAAACCACTCCGCCGACTTCGGGTGTCCGACCAGCAGCCGATTCATGTCGGTGCGCACCATGCCGGGCGAAATCGAGAAGACGCGCACGTTTCTAGACGCGACTTCCGAGGCGACGCACTCCGTCAGGCGGATCAACGCCGTCTTCCCCACCGAGTAGGACGTGAGGTAGTCGTAGCCGCGCGTGCCGACGCCGCTCGAGACGTTCACGATCCGCCCGGCGCCCCGCGCGAGCATTCCCGGCAGGACGAATCGAGTCGTGAGATAGGGGCCCTTCGCGTTCACCTCCACACCGCGCCACCACTCGTCGGCGTCGCACTCGGCCAGCGGGCCGAGAGGTTCCGCCACCCCGGCGGCGTTCACGAGGAGCGCGATCGGGCCGAGTTCCTTCTCCATCGCCGCGACGCCGCGCGCCACGCCGGCGGTGTCGGTGACGTCGAGCGCGTAGGCGTGGGCCTTCCCACCCGCGGCCGCGACGGCCGCGACCGTCTCCTTCACGTGCGACTCGGTGCGCGAGACCACCGCGACGGAGGCGCCCGCCGCCGCGAGCGCCAGACAGTACGCACGTCCCAGCCCGCGCCCGCCACCCGTCACTAGCGCGACCTGTCCCTTCAGGAACGGCCCGACGGTCATCCTAGTCTCCCTTCGAAGGCTGCAGCTTCAACGTGACTCGCAATTCGGATCGTCCCGACTTCCCGTCGACGCGCTTCGCCACGAGATCGCCGTTTCGGACGGCCGCGCGCTTCTGCTCCTCCGACGGGCGCGGCGCCTCGTCGAGGATGATCTCCTGATGCGACGATTCGTAGCCGGGCGCGCTCAGCCGGTAGTGGATGTGGCGAAAGATACCGCTGTTGGGATACGAGCCGGGCACGACCGTATCGAGGACGACCATCCCCTCCGCGTCGGAGTGCGCGGTCGCGTGGAGTCGCGCGCCGCGCGGGCCGCGTTCCCGGCCGTCCTCGCCACGATCGTAGAAGCCGGCGTCGTCCGTCTGGTAGACGAAGAGTTCGGCGCCTGGGACCGGACGGCCGTTGGCGGCGTTCTCGATTCGCACGTAGACGACGAGGGGTGTGCCGGCTTCGGTCGCGGGCGTCACACGGACGCGGGAGGCCGGGGCGGCGGCGTCCTGGCCCGCGGGCTTTTCGGTGGTAGCGGCAGGCGCCGCGACTGCCGGCCCGGCCGCCACCGCCGTCCCCGCGAGGAGCAGAACCCCGACCAGCGCCGCGGTCCGTTCGAGCGACGAAATCCGATAAGCGAACGACATCGATTCCTCCGATTGGCCCGGCCTGCGCCTCCATCGTACCATCCCCGAAACCACGCACCGAGGAGGCTCTATGTCCCAGCCGTTCCACTTCTCGTTTCACGTCCGCGACCTCGACGAGACGCGCCGCTTCTACGGAGAGATCCTCGGTTGCCGCGAAGGGCGGAGCACCGCCGACTGGGTCGACTTCGACTTCTTCGGCAACCAGATCTCCTGCCACGTGACCGGCCCGGTCTCCCCCACGCACGACACGGGCAAGGTCGAGGGGATCGCCGTCCCCATGCCGCACTTCGGCGCGATCCTCGAGTGGGAGCAGTTCCAGGCGGCGGCGGCTCGCATCCGCGGCGCGGGAATGCCCTTCATCATCGAGCCGCGCTCGCGTTTCGAGGGCCTCCCGGGCGAGCAGATGACGATGTTCCTCCGCGACCCGAGCGGCAACGCGCTCGAGTTCAAGGCGTTCAAACACCCCGAGCACGTCTTCACCGCCTGACGCGGCGGATCGCCCGATGAGCCTCCCTTCGCGCGCGGCGGTCGTCGTCATCGGCGGCGGCGTGATCGGGGCGAGCGTCGCGCACCACCTCGCCCAGCGCGGCGTGCGCGACGTCGTCGTGCTCGACCGAGCCGACGGCCCGGGCCTCGGCAGCACCGGCAAGGCGACGGGCGGCTTCCGCGCGCAATACGGAACCGCGATCAATGTCCGGCTCTCGCTCCTCTCGCGCGAGAAACTGATGCGCTTCGAGGAGGAGACCGGCTTCGATCCGGGCTACGAGCAGGCGGGCTACCTCTGGATGGCCACGACCGACGCGGCGCTCGAGACGCTTCGCGCCGGCAACCGCATGCAGCGCGACGAAGGGCTTGCCGAGGCCGTGATGGTCTCGCCCGAGGACATCGCCCGCATCAATCCGGCGCTCGCGCTCGACGGCGTGGTCGGCGGCGCCTTCTGTCCCACCGATGGATTCATCAAGCCGCTGGAGATGCTCCGCGGGTATCGCGCGGCCGCGGAGCGCGCGGGCGTTCGGTTCGAATGGGGTGTCGAGGTTCGCGCGCTCGCGCGGGACTCGAAGGGGCGCCTTCGAGGCGTCGAGTCGTCCGCCGGCGTGATCGAGACCGACGCGGT
>DASTSZ010000119.1:0-42618 GCA_035760425.1 Candidatus Eiseniibacteriota bacterium
ACAAGAACGCGAACAATGTCCCCGATCTCGAGGTCTGCTTCTCCAAGGAAGATCTGCGCGCGCTCTTCTCGAACGTGAACGGGCGGCAGTCGCTCGACGCGACGGTGGCGGGATCGCTCATCGGCGGCGGCGTGTTCATGGGCACGTTCGTGGTCGACGTGGTGGGTAGCGGCGGCTCGCTGGCGGCGGCGATCACGCCGAATCCACCGCTTCCGACCGGCACCCTCTCCTTCACGACGACGCGCGGCGGCGCGGCGCGCGTTCGGCTCTTCGATCTGCAGGGGAGGCTCGTTCGGACGATCTCGGACTCGTCGTGGCTGGGCGCGGGCCGGCACGAGGCCGCGCTCGACGGACGATCCGACAGCGGGGCGCGGCTTCCGTCGGGGGTCTATTACTTCCGGATCGAGGCCGCCGAGGGCACGGCGAGCGGACGGGTGGCCCTGATCCGCTAGTCGTCGCGCCGGCGCGACCGCCGGCGCGAGGGGAGACGGCGGCTAGACGGCCGTCTCCTCCGCGACCGGCGCGTCCTCCAGCGGCGCGAAGCGGCCCTGGAAGAATCGCAGTGTGGGCGGCTCGTAGACGAACGCCAACCCCCGAATGGAATCGCGACGCCGCCAGACGCGAATGATCCCGTCGGCCACCGCGCGCATCTGGTCGTTCGTGTAGACGCGCCGAGGAATCGTGAGGCGCACCAACTCGAGCGCGGGCCGGAGATTCTTCCCCGACGCCGCGTCCCGTCCCTTCGAGACGTTTCCCCGCTCCATCACCCGCACCCCCGTCTCCAAGTAGATCTCGGCCGCCAGTCGCTGGGCCGGGTACTCGTCCTGGTCCACGTGCGGCAGGAACCGTTTCGCGTCGATGAAGACCGCATGGCTGCCGGAGGGCTGCACGATGGGCACGCCGGCGTCGGCCAACAGGCGACCGAGGAACGCCGACTGCTCGACGCGCGTCCGGATGTAGCGGTCGTCGAGCATCTCCTCCACGCCGCGCGCCATCGCCGCGAGATCCGACGCCGCGAGCCCGCCGTCGGCGCGCCCGCCCTCGTAGACGCGGAGCATCGCCTCGGCCTCCCTCTTCCACTCGGCGTTCTCCTTGAAGGCCAGCAGGCCGCCGATGTTCACGAGGAAGTCCTTCTTCCCGGAGACCGTGCAGCCGTCGCCATAGACCATCATCTCGCGCAGGATGTCCCGGATCTGAACGTGGCGGTAGCGGGGGTCGCGCTTTTGGATGAAGTAGGCGTTCTCCACCGCGCGCGTGGCGTCGAAGAAGACGGGAACGCCGACGGCGCTGCAAAGGGCGTAGACCTCGCGCATGTTGTCCATGCTCACCGGCTGGCCGCCGGCCATGTTGACCGAGTGCTCGAAGGAGACATACGCCACGTTCGCGGCGCCTTGCTCGTCGATCACGGCCTTCAACTTGGCGAGGTCGATGTTGCCCTTCCAGGGGAAGTCGTTCTGGGGATCGTGCGCGGCGTCGACGATCACGTCGACGAAGCGCCCGCCCGCCAGTTCCTGATGCACCTTCGTCGTCGTGAAGTACATGTTGCCGGGCACCCACTGGCCGGGCCGGATGCGCGTCTGACTCAGGATGTGCTCGGCCGCGCGGCCCTGATGGGTCGGGATCACATGGTCGTAGCCGTACGCCTCCCGAATGACCTCCACGAATCGCAGGTACGCGTCGCTCGTGGCGCCGGTGGCTCGCGCGGCTTCGTACGCGGCCCATTGATCCGTGCTCATGGCGGACGTGCCCGAGTCGGTGAGGAGGTCGATCGTCACGTCCGAGGAGCGAAGCAGGAAGGTGTTGAACCCCGCCTCGCGGATCGCGCGGAGGCGATGCTCGGTCGTCGTGGTCGGAATCCGCTCCACCGTGTGGACCACGAACGGATAGCAGTCGAACTCGTAGCCTTCGATGGCCGAATAGACGGAGCGGAAGCGGAGCTCGTCGTTCCAGTCGCCGCCCGCCTGCAACTCGAGGGGCGCGATCCGGTCCCGCTGCTTCCAGAGATTCACGACGGCGTCGGCCACCTGGTTCAACTGCCACGTCGTCATCGCGAGCCGCGGCACCTGGATCGGCAGATAGTGATTCCGCCCAACCATGCCCGGAACGAGCGCGCGCGCGCCGCTCGTCTGGTAGAGCGCGCAGGCGAGCGCGTGGGCCGGGAAGACGCTCACGTGGGGGAGGAACTTGTCGGCTTCGATGTAGGCCCCGTCACAGCCGCGCTCCAGGGGAATGCCTGCGTCCCGCAGGCGCGCCGTGAACTGCTCGCTCTCCCGCATGGCCCACTGGACCTCGGACTCGTCGCACATCTCCTCGATGCCGCGCGCGAAGACCTCCATGGTCCGCCCCGACATGCCGCCGTACGTGTGAAGCCCCTCGTAGACGACGACCTCGTTCACGAACTTCTCGTGGTCGCCGGGATGGTCGGTCGTGAGAATGCCGCCGTTCGCGCCTTTCGGGTCCTGCGCGCCGTCGAGGAGCAGGAGGTGCGACGTCTTCACCATCTGCTTCACGAGTTCGGCCACCGGACGGTCGGACATTCCCGGCTCGTGCCGCTGGATGTACCACGCGTTCTCGATGAGCCGGGAACCGTCGAGCGCGAGCCGCACGCCGCGCTGATCGGCCAGCGCGCGCACCGCCTTCAGATTCGCGAGGCTGAAGGGATGCATGCCGTCCGCGAACGCCTGCAGCTCGATGAGCGCCACCGCGCCCCCTGCGAGCGCGCCGCGGAGCCGCTCCAAATCGACGTTGCCCGTGAAGACGGCCTCCTCCGACGCCCGGACGTCGGCGACGGCGATCGAACGGGGCGCGAGCACGTCGGCGAGCCATTCGGAGTTGCTCGCCACCGTGGCGCCCGCCGGGACCATCGTCGCGACGACGAGCTTCAGGCAGCCGAGGATGTTGTGCGTCGGGCAGACATAGGTGTGGCCCAGGACGCGATTCACCGCCCGCTCGAGGTTTTCGAAGTTTCGAGCGCCCGCGTACGCCTCGTCGCCCACCATCTCGCCGGCGTGCTGCTCCTGCGTGACGGCGCTCGTGCCGTACGACGTCAGGTCGAAGTTCACCTGCGTCGGCGTGAGGTTGAAGGTGTTGAAGTGGGCGGCCGCGAGGTGACGCTTCCGCTCTTCGGGCGTGGGGAAGGAGACGAGGCGAACGGTCTTGATCTTGTGCGGTTCGTACGTCGGGACGGGAATCGGCATGGCGTCACACTCCTGTCGGGGGCTCGATGAGCGTAGGTCGCCGAGCCGTGAACAACGAGTGGTCCGTCGGTAGCAGGGGCGGGGCGCCCCTCGTGCCGTGAAGCGGCTAGTGTTTGCCGGCCGCGGCGCCCCAGAGCTCGCGGAGGCGGCGATCCCGGCCGCAGCCGAGGCGATAGGTCTGATAGTGGATCGGGTTCTTCTTGTAGTAGTCCTGGTGATAACCCTCCGCCGGCCAGAAGCGCGTGAGCGGGGCGATCTGCGTCACGATCGGGGCTTTCAGGACCTTCGAAGCCTCGATCCGCTTCCTCGACGCGACGGCGGCGAGGCGCTGTGACTCATCGACGGTGAAGATCGCCGAGCGGTACTGGGGGCCATGGTCGCAGAACTGCGCGTTGGCCTGCGTGGGGTCGATGTTGTGCCAGAAGACGTCGAGGAGCTTCGCGTAGGTGGCGACCTTCGGATCGAACGTGATCTCCACCGACTCCGCGTGGCCCGTCCGTCCCGAACCGACCTGCTCGTACGTCGGGTTCGCTTCGGTCCCTCCCGCGTAGCCGGAGACCACGGATTTGACGCCGGGAATTCCCTCGAACGAGGCCTCGACACACCAGAAACACCCGCCGGCGAAGACCGCCTTGGCGAGCGCGGGCGTCGTTGCGGATGGGGCGCGTTCGGCGGCAAGCGCGGTGCCGAAGCTGAGCGTCAGGAGCAGGGCAAGAATCGTCGGGTGAAGCCGCATGGTTAGGTGCATGCCTCGGTTACGGGCTCGGCCGCGAACTGTGACGCCCAATCCTAGCGCCTGACTGCCGCGGACTCCAGCAAACTGACAATCTGACAGGAGCCCGCGCCGGCGCCATCCTCGACCACCGGCCCGCATCACCGCCAAAGCGTGACCGACACGCCCATTGCGGCGTTATCTCGCGGCGGCGCGCCATCGGCACGCTCTCTGCGATAGAAACGTGACGTCACATCCTCCTTAGCGTTTCCCTCCGTCGGAGCCGCCACACTTCGACGGAGGGGGGAATCCGGGATCCCGGACGAAGCGCCACTCGCGGAGGCGCGCGATGAGACGCACGATCGACCACCGGCCTCACCATCACCATCTTCCGTTGCTCCTCTTCTTCGCGCTGCTCGCCCTCCTATTCATGATGCTCGCGCGACCCGCGCACGGGCGGCCCACGATTCGAGCGAGTTTCTTCGCGGCCTACCCGACCGCGGTCGGAACGAGGCTCGACAATCTGCCGAGCATCACGGGCCACTGCGGCGTCTGCCACTACAAGTTCACCGGCGGTGGAACGCGAAACCCATACGGCGCGGCCGTCGAAGCGGCCATTCCGGGTTATCCGAACACCGACGCCGGTCGCCAGTCGGCGATCTTGAGCGTCGAGAATCTCGATCAGGACGGCGACGGCGTCGTCTCCAAGACCGAGATCCTCGATCGGAGCATCTACGCCAACACGCCGACCTTTTCGGGTCTCAACGCGACGAACGTGAGCCAGGTGACCAACGTCGACGTGAATGACATCCTCAACTACCTGGTTCCCGCGCTCGGCGGCGATACGGTTCCTCCGACCGTGAACGTCCTTTCGCCGAACGGCGGGGAGGCTTGGACCGGCGGCATTGGGCAGACCGTCACCTGGTCCGCCACCGACAACCTCGCCGTCACCAACGTCGACATCTTCTACAAGGACGGCGCGACGACCGCGTGGAAGCAACTCGCGAAGAGCGCGCCCAATTCGGGCTCGTTCACCTGGTTCGTCCACAACACCCCGACGCCCTCCGCGAAAGTCCGCGTGGTCGCGCGCGACGCGGCGGGTAACCAGGGCGCCGACTCGAGCAACACGGCCTTCACGATCGTCGCGACGCCGGGCGGGATCGCGCCGACCACGCTCCGCGACTTCATTCAGCCCGGCACGCAGCCCTTCGAGGGCGGCACGCACACGACGAGCGACAACTGCGTGACGTGTCACGGCGGGTTCGACGCCGCCACCGAGCCGGGGCGGAATTTCCAGGGGAGCATGATGGCGCAGGCGATGCGCGATCCGCTCTTCCTCGCGTGCCTCGCGATCGCGGAGCAGGATGCGCCGTCGAGCGGCGATCTCTGCCTGCGCTGCCATACGCCGATGGGCTGGATGGGCGGCCGGAGCCAGCCGACGGGCGGCGGGATGATCCTCTCGAGCGATCGGGACGGCGTCGCGTGCGACCTCTGCCACCGCATGGCCGACCCGATCTACAAGCCGGGCGTGAGTCCGGTGGAGGATCTGACGGTACTGGGCCTCCTGACTCCCTCGCACGTTCCGACCAATTATGCCGGCGGCCAGTACGTGACCGATCCCGATCCGCGAAAGCGCGGGCCCTTCAGCGATACGGTCGCGCCCCATGCCGTCGTCACGTCGAGCTTCCACAAGACCGGCGACTTCTGCGGGACCTGTCACGACGTTTCGAACCCGGTCTTCACGAAAGTCGGCGAGGCCGACTACGCGCCGGGACCGCTCGACGCGCCGCCCGCGTCGATGGACTCCCAGCAACTTCTCCCGCTCGAGCGGACCTACAGCGAATGGAAGAACAGCTCCTACGCGGTGGCGGGCGTCTACGCGCCCGACTTCGCGGGGAACAAGGCCGACGGAATCGTCTCGACCTGCCAGGACTGCCACATGCGCGACGTCGCCGGGAAGGGATGCAACGATCCGGCGGCCGCGACGCGCCCCGATCTCCCGCTTCACGACATGACGGGCGGGAACGCCTGGCTCGGGCCGATCATCGGCGCCCTCTTCCCGGACGAGACGGACGACGTGGCGCTCGCCGCGGCATCGGCGCGGGCGGTGCAGACATTGAAGAAAGCGGCCGTGTTGGCGCTCAGCTACGCGACCGAGGCCGACTCCTTCCGCGCGGTCGTCACCGTGACGAATCGCACCGGCCACAAATTGCCGACCGGCTATCCCGAGGGCCGTCGGATGTGGATCCATCTGACGGCGCGCGACGCCGTCGGGACGGTCGTCTTCGAGTCGGGCGCGTACGACCCGGCGACGGGCGTGCTCGCCTCGGATCCCGAGCCGCGCGTCTACGAGATCAACCTCGGCATTTCGCCGGGCCTCGCGGGAGCGCTCGGCATGCCGCACGGAGACTCGTTCCATTTCACGCTGAACGACTCGGTCTACAAGGACAATCGGATCCCGCCGCTCGGATTCACCAACGCGGCCTTCGCCGCGTTCGGCGGCTCCCCGGTCGATCATGGCGGCGCACCGACACCGCGCTATGCCGACGGCCAGAACTGGGACGTCACGAGCTTCCCGCTCCCCCGCACCGCGGTCACGATCTCGGCGCGGCTCTACTACCAGACGACCTCGAAGGCTTACGTCGAGTTCCTGCGCGATCAGAACACGACGAATAATGCCGGGCTCAACATGTACAACCTCTGGGTCGCGAACGGGCGCGCGGCGCCGGTGCTGATGGCCGCCGACTCGGTGAAGCTGAACGTCACGGGCGTGCCGGACGGGGAATCCGCGCCGGCCGCGCCGCGGCTCGCGGTGCTCGCGAATCCCTTCGGCTCGACGCTCTCGTTCCGGCTCGAACTGAGCCGGCCGACGCCCGTCTACCTCGAGGTCTTCGACGTTCAAGGGCGCCGTGTGGCACGCCGTGAGTATGGGACACTCGGCGGCGGCGCCCATCGCATCACCTGGGACGGACGCGACCAGGGAGGTCGCGACGCCGGCACGGGCATCTACTGGACGGCGATTCGGGCGGGAGAGACGCGCCTGGTTCGTCAGGTGGTGAAGGTGAAGTAAGGCCGGGCGCTCCAGCCTGAAACACCGAGCGGCCGGGGGAGGGATCCTCCGGCCGCGACCTATTCAGGGCCGCGTCGCTACGGAGCGGCGGGGTACTGCGCGCGCAGGAACTCCAGCCGCCGCGCGATCGGCTCCCGCCAGGGCGTCTTCTTCAATCCGACCATCACTCGCTCCCACGCCACGAGTTCGTGATGGATGTCGCGGTCCCAGGTGACCTTCCACGTCCGATCGTCCGCCGCCCACATCAGGCGATTCATGTTTCCCGTGAGCAGCGAGATCGCCTCTTCCGGCAGTTCGAGTTCGCAGGCGGCGGTCATTCGGCCGATGTAGGCGACGCCGCCGCGCTCCACGACGAACGCGATTCGATCCGTGCCCGCCGTCCCCGGCTTGAAGTTCGCCTCCTCACGCAAGACCTCGATCCCGCCCGGCCTCGAGGGCTCGATGTACGCGCGATCGGTGCCGATTCGGTTCAAGAGGTACGTCCCCGGGCGGAGCGGCCCGAGTAGAAGCAGATCACGATTCGGCTTGGCCAAGATCAGAGTGTTCGGATCCTCGACGTCGGCGCAGAGCGCGCTCGGCGCCGGCACCGGCTGGCGCAGGCGTTCGTAGCCGGTCGTGAGCCCGGTGTCGTACCGGCGCGACTCGACCGCGAATTCGAACTTCATCTGGCAGTCGAGCAGCACGAGGCCCATCGAGTCGGGCGCGCCGAGCGCGGCGCGCTGCTCGCTCGTCGAGGCGCAGGCGCTCGCGAGAACGAGCGCGAGGAGCGGAGCGAGTTTCCAGATTCCCCTCACGCGGATACCCCCTTGGCCGATGCACCGGCGACCGCCGCCTGGCTTCGTTCGCGGTAGATCGCGCCGCCGACGAGCGCGGCGAGGATGAGTTCGGCCGCTCCGTAGGCAAGGCTCAATCCCAATTGGCCCCCGGACACGATCCCGAATTCCGACAGGAGCATGTTGCGCGGAAGGATCGCGGCGACCCAGAGCACCAGCGCCGCGAGGATCGCCGTGCGCGGCCCGGCGCCGAATCGCGGCCGGATGGCCGCGTAGAGAAAGACGACGAGGAATCCGTAGAGGAGTCGAAGGGAGGTGTTCTCGAGGACGGTGACGACATTGACCGGATGCGCGCGGTGCGACGCGAAGGCGCGCACGTACTCGGCGCCGAGCACGCCGTGCCCGAGGCCGACCCCGGTCGCCACCAGGAGGATCCCGGCGGCGAGGCCGCCGAGCAATAGGCGCGGTCGGTTCATCACGACGTTGAGTATATACTCGGGTTCATGAACTCCGCCATCGCCGCGCTCCTCCCCGAGGACGTCCGCGAACGGTTGCGCGCCGCCAAGGCGGCGTGGCAGGACGCCCGCGACTGGAACGTCTACCGGCGCGCGCCGACCACTCCGCCGCCTCACGTCGTGAAGGTTCGCGCCGTGCTCGATCATGCCCGCCGGCACGGCCTCGACGTCTTGATCGAGACCGGCACGTTCGAGGGGGAGATGGCGCGGAAATGCCGGGAGTCGTTCCGGGAGATCCACACCATCGAACTCGACCCCGCGCTGGCCGAAGCGGCGGCGCGACGTCTCGGGCCCTGGGAATGGATCCACGTCCACACGGGCGACAGCGCGGCGATCCTTCCGTCGCTCCTCGCGCGCATCGAGTCCCCGGCCCTCTTCTGGCTCGACGGCCACTATTCGGGGGAAGGGACGGCGCACGGCGCGAAGGAAACGCCGCTCGACGAGGAGATCGCCGCCATCGCGGCGCGAGCCCGCGCGGGCGACGTCGTGCTCGTCGACGACGCGCGCCTGCTCGGACAGGGCGCCTATCCGACCGCCGAGGCGCTCCAGGCGCGTCTCGCCCCCGCGCACCCGGGCTACCGCCTCACCCTTGCCGACGACATTCTCCGCTGGGAGCCGGCCGGCCCGTAGCGCCGCGACCGCGACCGCCCCGCCGATCCCATCCACCGCGCCCACCCGAAGGAGAGACCGATATGATCAGTTCGACGCTCACGAAGCTCTTCGAGATCAACGTCCACACGATGCGCGTCAACACGGAAGGGATCACCGACGACGAGGCGCTCATTCAGCCGGAGCCGGGCGGCAACTGCATGAACTGGGTGATCGGGCACATCCTCTCCTCGCGCGAGGGAATGCTCCGCCTCCTCGGCGAGCCGACGGTCCTCTCGCCCGAGATCGCCGAGCGCTACAAGCGGGGGAGCGCGCCGATCACGAAGGCGAGCGCCGCGAAGGGGGACGGGCTGCCCTTCTCGAAGTTGATGGAGGCCCTGACGACGTCGCAGGAGCGGCTCCTTCGGGGAATCTCGAAGGCGGACGACGCCAAGTGGAGCGAAAACGTGCCGAACTTCGGCACCGCGCGCGAGGCGGTCCACTTCCTTCACTTCCACGAGGCGTATCACGCCGGGCAGATCGCGATTCTGCGGCGCATGGCGGGGAAGAAGGGCGCGATTCAGTAGCGGAGACGGCGCGCCGCGGCGATCGAGACCGCGGCGCGCGCCCGACTCCCGCGGCGTCAGCCGTCGCGCCGCGCGGGGGAGTAGTAGAGGTCGTACTCGACGGTCCAGGTCTTCCCGCCGTCCGGCGTCATTTCGCCCATCTGGCGGACGCGCCCGTCGGGGAGCGGCGTGAAGGTCATCTTCACCGGGACCTTCTGTCCCGTCTTCGAGACCCGCTCGCCCGTGAATCGCATCGCGCCGTCCGTGAAATTCCCCTCGAAGCGCGTGACCTGCGTGTTCGCGTCGACCCAGATCTGATTCCACTGCTTCTTGTCGAAATCGTAGAAGTTGAGGCTCTGCCCCGAGCCCCCCTGCGTGTCCTTCCAATTCTCGATGAGCACGCACTTCCCGGCGCCCGTCTTGATCTCGTTCGTGCCCGCGAGATCGCCCGTGGCCGTGCGAACGTCCCACGCGCCGACCCAGAAATCGAATTGCCGCGATTCCGGCGCGAACGCGCAGGGCGTGGCCGCGCGCTGCATCTTCTCGACGAGCGCGGCATAGCGCGCGTCGCCCCGGATGGCCGCGAGGTCGGGATCGGACGCGATCGCGTCGGGCTGGCTATACCCGGCGCCGGCCGCGCGCTCGAGCCAGGCGATCGAGCTGTCGGGCGCGCCCGACGCCGCGAAGGCGCACGCGAGGTTGTACATGGCGAAGGGACTGTGATTGATCGACTCGGCCGTGCGGTACGCGGGGATCGCTTTGTCGTACATCTTCATGTTCTGGTAGGAGACGCCGAGGCGATACCACGCGCGGCCGTTCTTCGGCTCCGCCTTCACCACCTCGGCGAACGCCGCCGCGGACGCCTCCCATTCCTTGGCGAGGTAGTGCTTGCTCGCGTCCTCGAAGGTCGTCGCGGGCTTGGAGGGTTTGGCCGCGAGCGCGTGGGAGGGTGTGAAGAGATGCGCGCCGACGGCGAGGGCAACGAGCGTGAAAAGGCGTGCGCGATTCATGCGATCGGGTGAACTCGTCACGGGGGTCCTTTCGGGCAAACGGCAGGCGCGTTTGGAGCGGGGGGGTGCCGACATCCTACACCAGACTGGCACGGGCTCTGCAGTACCTAGTCACCACTGACCGCGCGGGCCTCTCGGGGGTCCCGTCGCGCTTCCCGGTGTCGTTTCACAACATATTGTCAGAGAGGGAGTTATGAAGACCTTGCGCCACACATCCTACCTCTTGGCGGCTCTTGCCGCATTCCTCGTCGTGAGCTGTTCCGACAATCCTGTGAACCCAAAGGCACAGTCCGGGAGCGACGAGGCCGCGATCACGGGCAGCCTCACGGCGGCGCCGGAGTTCCTGAACGACGGGCTCTTCGAGACCTCGACGACCACGAATCTGGCCCCCTCCCGGCGCGGCGCGCTGGCGGCGCCCGGCGCCGCCGGCACGGCCATCGACCCGTTCCACTTCTGGCGTTCGATCACGCACCGCTCGACCCTCTTCGAGTTCGCCTTCTCGGACTCCGACTCGACCGGACATCCGACCACCGCCGTCGTCACGCTACGGCGCACCCTGACCGGGTCGTTCAACATCGCGCCGCGCGATCCGTCGAATCCGACGCAGCCCGATCCGAGTCTCGTCATCCACAAGCCGCTCGAGGATCGCTGGGTTCGCCGCTTCCTCATGAAGCGTGTCTCGCTCACGCCGGGATCGCGGCCCTTCTGGCGTCTCGCCGCCGCCTCGGGCGTCGAGGTGACCTCGAAGGACGCCACGACGCTGATCACGAGCGTGCGCGTGCAGAGCGCGTCGAAGGACACCACCCTCACCGATCCGATGGCGTTCATCCATCTCCGGCGCGTTCTTCGCTTCGCGACCGATGACACCGTGACCGTGACCGTCACGACGCCGCGAACCGACGACGTCGTGCTCCTCTACGCGCACCTACGGCGCGCCCCCTTCACGAACAACGGCGACGGCACCTACACGGCGAAGTTCGCCGCGGGGGCCTTCACGGGCTTTCGCCACTTCGGCGTGAACGCGCTGACTCGCGGCACGCTCTACGACGACACGGCGGCCTACGATTCGAAGGCGTGGATCTTCCCGTACGTGTTGGTGGGTGGACCCGACGTGGACTATTGGCCGTAGCGTCGAGCGCCGGGCGTAGAGGATCGCGAGGGCCGGAGCGACGCGAGACGGCGGGCAGGCAAAAATGGTGGCAGCCGGGGGCCCCGCCGACGTCGTGACGCGGAGAGAACCGGCCTCGAAGGTACATGGTGGAGCCACGGGCTTGTCCGCGCGTTGTCGCGGGGCGAGCAGCTCCTCGAGACGTTCGCTAGGTACGGTTCCTCGGCAACTTCACGACCGCCGCAGGGAATCATCCCGGCTGCCGATGATTCCGGTCCATTACACTGCTCTTCCCTCCCCCGGGCGTTGGACCGACACCCGGGTCCCACGGATACGGCTCGCACACTTCGTGCCGCGCGGGTCTCGAAAGGAAAGGGCTCGAACCGCGTGGCGGAGGCTCGGTTGCGGAACGAGGCCCCCCGCGAGCGGCGATCGCGCGCGCGAGGGGCCTGACAGCGTGGCAGAAGCGGACCGCCGGTGGCAGTCCGCGGATGCGGCGGCTAGAACCTGGAAGTCTTGAGCGTCACGTCCGCCGCCGCCCAGGTCTTCTTGAATCGCGCCTCGACCGCGTCGGCGTCGGCCTGCTTCCCCTGCGCCCGGAGCGCGTCGGCCAGTCCGCGCAGCGACCATCCGTTCTCCGGGAAGCGCTTCAAGTCCTCGCGATAGACCGCCTCCGCCTCCGCGCCGCGTCCCGCGGCGAGAAGCACGGCGCCGAGCGACTGGCGCGCAGTCATGTTCCACTGCGGCGGCTCGTCGTACTGAAGCGAGTCCTGCATCCCCGCCGCGCGACCCAGCGTCGCGATCGCCTCGTCCGTTCGTCCCGCGCGCGCCGCGATTTCGCCGTCGAGGAACGTGAGGGCGAACTTCATGAGCGTCGGACCCGTCGCGATTCCCCAGTAGAGCCCCTCGGCGTTCGCCGCGATCACGGCGAGGCTCTCCCGCTCGGCGGCGGCTTCGGCCGGCCGGCCGGTGGCGGCGTACGCGAGCCCGCGCGCGAAACGCCACGCGCCCGACGTCAGCCGAAGCGCCGGGGGAGGACCCGCCTCCGCCAAGATCTCCTCCCACTTGCCGAACCGCGGCAGCGTGAGGAAGGGCGAGCCGGTGAAGAGTTCCATCGGCTGCATCTGCGCCGCCGTCTCGAACGGCGCGCGTTCCCGCAGGAGGCGCGCGGCCGCGAGGGCCTCCGCGCTTCGTCCCATCGAGCAAAGCGCCGACCACCGCATGTGGATGTTGTGATTCGCGTACATCATCGGGTAGACGCCTTCGACCTTGTACCGATCGATGTACGCGCGGTCGACGTCGATGGCGCGCTGATTCTCCGCCGCGCCCTCCTCGTAGCGGCCGACGCGGAGATAGATGTGCGTCGGCATGTGGATGAGGTGGCCCGCCTCGGGCGAGAGTTTCCGGAGCCGGTCGGCGGCGGCCTCGGCGCGTTGCGGGTAGGGCGACGCCTCGAGCGCGTGGATGTAGAGATGGAGCGCCCCGATGTGATTCGGCGCTCGCTTCATCGCGCTCTCGATCCGGGAGACGAACTCGGTGACCCCCGGCTTCGCCTCTCCCCCGGGGGTCCAGAAGTCCCACGGCCGGAGATCCATCAACGCCTCGGCGCAGAGCGTCGCGGCGTCGACGTCCGACGGGTACTTCTTCGCGAGCGCGCGCATGGCGTCGGCGTAGGCGGAGTCGCGGCCCGCGCGGTTCTCGCCCGCCGGCATCCCGTAGCGCTTGCCGAGGGCCGCCACGTAGTCTCGCTCCGCGCGCGGCGCCTTGGCCAACCGCGCGCGCGCCTTCGCGAGCGCCTCGAGCGCGCGCTCCTCCGCCTCGGGCGACATCGGCATGTTGATGTTCGGCCCCAGCGCGAGCGCGACGCCCCACCACGGCATGGGGGACGTCGAGTCGGCGCGCGCCGCGGCCTCGAAGGAGCGAATCGCTTCGTCGTGATTGAACGCGAAGCAGAGCCCGAGGCCCTGGTCGAAGAGGCGCTGCGCGGCGGCGGACCGGGTGGCGATCTTGTGGTGGATCGCGACGCCGCGGAAGACGGGGACGTCGCCGGCGGCGGCGCGGTCGGTGTCGCCGCCGTGGGAGTGCTGCGCGGCGACGGGCGCCGCGGAAATTCCGAGTGCGGCGAACGCCAGCGCTCCCGCCGCGATGATCCGAACACGCTTCATGGGGTGAACCTCCTTTCGGAATGGGCAGCCTAGCAGGGGCGCCGACGATCCGCTATAGTGGCCCCGCCTCGATTTCATGTCCAAGGAGGAGCCCCGGTTCCGTGTCGCTCGCCCGATCGTTCATCACGTGGCTCTCCAATCGCCGGGCCTTCACGCGCGCCATCGCCGGCACCGGCATGCGCCTCGGCTTCGCTCGCCGCTTCATCGCGGGGGAGACGCTGGAGGACGCACTCCGGGCCACCGCCGACCTGAACTCGAAGGGCCTCCTCGTCATCCTGAACCAGCTCGGCGAGCACGTCGCCGACCGCGCGGCGGCGGAAGCCTCGTTCGTCTCCTATCAGCGGATTCTCCGCGAGATCGCCGATCGCAAATTGAACGCCTTCGTTACGGTGAAGCCGAGCCAGTTGGGACTGGGAATCGATCCGGCCCTCTGCCTCGACCTCACGCGCCGGCTCGTGGCCGACGCGGCCGCCCGCGGGAATTTCTTCGAGATCGACATGGAGGACTCCCCGACGGTCGATGCGACGCTGGCGCTCTACGAGGGCGTCCGGCGCGACCACGCGAACGTGGGGCTCGCCGTGCAGGCCTATCTCTTCCGCACCGAGGCGGATCTCAAGCGCCTCCAGCACCTCCGCCCGAAGATCCGCTTGGTGAAGGGCGCCTACCTCGAGCCGCCGAACGTCGCGTTCGCGGCGAAGAGCGACGTCGACGCCAACTTCGTCAAATTGATGCGCCTTCTCTTCGCCGACGGATTCACCCCCGCCATCGGAAGCCACGACGAG
Source organism: Candidatus Eiseniibacteriota bacterium (assembly GCA_035760425.1). Classification (GTDB taxonomy): domain Bacteria; phylum Eisenbacteria; class RBG-16-71-46; order SZUA-252; family SZUA-252; genus SZUA-252. The sequence goes on from DASTSZ010000119.1 coordinate 14,487, forward strand.
CGGATGATCGCGGAGGCGCGCGCCCTCGCCGCCGAATTCAAGCGCTCGCCCGACAGCTGGGAGGTGCAGATGCTCCACGGCATCCGGCGCGACCTCCAGGATCAACTCGTGCGCGACGGCTACCGGATGCGCGTCTACGTCACCTACGGCACCGAATGGGTGCCCTATTTCATGCGCCGCCTGGCGGAGCGCCCCGCGAACCTAGGGTTCGTCCTGAAGAGCATCCTCCGGGGCCGCTGAGAGGGGGTTTCGAATCATGGCCGAAGCGAAGCGAATCGCGGAACAGCACCGCCGGGCCTATCACGGCGAGGCGTGGCACGGCCCCTCCGTCTTCGAGGCGCTCGAGGGCGTGAGCGCCGCCGCGGCGGCGAGGCACCCCATCGCGGGCGCGCACTCCATTTGGGAGTTGGTGCACCACCTCACGTCGTGGGAACGGATCGTCCGCTCGCGCGTGGAGGGGAACCCGATCGACGCGACCGCCGACCTCGACTGGCCGGCCGTTCCCGCGCCCACCGCGAAGGCCTGGCGCGAGGCGCGCGCCGCGCTCGAGGCGGAGTCCGACGCGCTTCGGAAGTCGATCGGCCGGCTCACCGACAGGAAGCTCCAGACGAAGCGACCCGGCACGAGCGGGACCTACTACGAACTCGTGCACGGGCAGATCCAGCACGCCCTCTATCACGCCGGCCAGATGGTCCTGCTCGCGAAGGGGCGCTGATCTAAGTCCTTGCAATCAAAGGGCATTTCGGGTATCATGGGCGGGTCGCCGTGGAGGTCGGACCAGCCTAACGAGAGCCCATGAAGAACGCCAACGTCACGACGACCACCCCCCAGCACATCCTCGCGCTCCACTGGATCCTCCGAATCGCCTTCGTCATGGATTTCATCGGCCATGGCACGTACGGCTTCCTCCAGAAGGCGAGCTTCACGAAGTACCTCGGCGCCGTCGGCGTGCCGCCGGAGATCGGCATCCACTGGCTCCCGGCGATCGGCGTGCACGACTACATCCTCGCGATCGGTGTCCTGTTCGCCCCGACGCGCGCGTTCCTGCTCTGGGGCGCCATCTGGGGGCTCTGGACGGCGCTCCTTCGCCCCATCACAGGCGAATCGTGGTGGGAGGTGCTCGATCGCGGCGGCAACTACGGCATGCCGTTCGCGCTCTTCCTGCTGGCGGGATTCCCGCGGACGATGGGGGATTGGTTCACGCGGGTCCGCAGCTGGTCGCTGCCGCCTTCGCGCGTCGCCGCCTTCGCCTGGACCCTTCGCATCGCGACGGGGTTTCTTCTGATCGGACACGGCGGCTACGGAGCGTTCGCGCCGAAGCCGGTCCTGCTCGAGCATTGGGCTTCGATCGGCGTGGGGGCCGACGTCTTCGGGCCGGGGAAACTCCTGCCGGTCATCGGCTGGTTCGAGATCGCGCTGGGCGCCTCCGTCCTGATACGCCCGCTGCCCGCGCTGCTCTACTTCGTCACCGCCTGGAAGATCGGTACGGAGATGCTCTTCCCGATCAGCGGACGTCCGCCGCTTCAGCCGATCTTCGAGTTCATCGAGCGAGGGGGCGCCTACGCCTGCCCCTTGGCGCTCGCCCTGTTGCTCCATTGGCGCCCCCGAAGCGCGCTCGCCACGCCGGCTTCCGGGACGGCCACACCGCAAGGGAGTCGCGCGTGATTCGCTTCCATGGCCGCAGCGCCGTCCTCGTGCCGACCCTTTCGCTCGTGATTCTCGCGTGCGCGGGACCGGCCCACCGCGCGGTCGCGGAGTCGCCCGCCGCGAAGCCGTCCGCCGCTCCGGCCGTCTCCGCCGCCAAAGCGGAGAGCACGGCGGTCCGGCCCGACAGCGTCCTCGCAAAGCCGTATCCCGTCGAGGTGCCGACGCCGCCCGACTCGATCCTCGTCTCGCTGCTGCGGCAGGGGAATTTCGTCCTGCTCGTCCGGCACGCCGCGACCGACTGGGGCCAGCGCGACGCCGACATCGTGAACTTCGGCGATCGCGCCGCGCAGCGGAACTTGAGCGAGGTGGGTCGCGCGCAGGCCGACTCGATCGGCAAGGCGTCGAAGGCGCTGGGGTTGAAGATCGGCGCGGTCTACGCGAGCCCGATGTACCGTTGTCGCGACACCGCGGAGATCGCCTTCGGGCGCGCCGACACGACGATCGATCTCTTCGTGAAGTCGAAGTCGAGCCGCGACCAGCGCGTGAAGTGGCTCAGCACGCCGCTCGCCGACGGCGCGCTCCTCGTGCTCGTCTCGCATCAGGATCCCTACATCCCGCTCTTCCGATTCCAGCGCGATCAGCTGAAGGAGGGCGACGCGCTCCTCATTCGTCCGGACGGCAGCGACAAGTGGACGATTCTGGCGCAGCTCTCGCCGAAGGACTGGGCGCGGCTCGCGTCGAGGTACGGCCGGTGACCGCCGCGGCCGCGATCGACGGTCTCCTGGCGTCGCTCGACGCCCTGCAAGCGTCGGGCGCCTCGCTCCCGGCGCTCCTCGAGGCCGGCATCCGCGGCCTCCACGAGAGCGACGATCGCTTCGATTGGACGGGCATCTACGAACTCGGCCCCGACGGCGTGCTTCATCTCGGCGCCTATCAGGGGGAAGCCACCGAGCACACCGAGATCCCCGTCGGCCGGGGCATCTGCGGGACCGCCGTCGCCGAGAAGCGGGACCTGAACATCCCCGACGTGCGGGAGGTCGGAAACTATCTCGCCTGCTCGCTGAAGACCCGCTCCGAACTCGTCGTGCTGATCCGCGACGGCGAGACGATCTTCGCGCAGATCGACATCGACAGCCACCAGGTGAACGCCTTCGACGCCGACGCCACGCGCGCGGTCGAACGGCTCGCCGCGTGGTTCGCGCGCGCGTACGTCGCCGCCCGCGCCGTCCGCCCCTAGCGCCGCCGCCGCCCGCGCCGTCCGACCGCCTTCCCGCCTACGGCAGTAGGAACCACGTCTTCTTCGCGAGCGGCGCCGACTCGTGCCCGATGAGGAACGCGCTCTCGGCGGGGACGTTCCCGACGTAGAGGCGCGGGACGCGCGCGTCGGCCGGCACGTCGAAGACGAGGATCGTCTCGTACGATTCGCCCGGGCGAAGCGGCTCGGACATCGGCGTGCTCACGCGGCCGGCGGCGGCAAGGGCGGCGGCCGCGCCGGGGAGCGCGGGATAGCGATGGCCGTCGTTGTCGCCCACGAAGATCTCCCGCGGATTCGGTCGAAGCGGGACGTCGCGCGGACGGCGCGGCGAGATCGTACTGGGATCGAACCAGGTCTTCATCGTCACGACCAGGAACGAGCCGCCCGCCGGGGCCGGACCGCCCGCGCCGAGCGAGGCCATGCGCTCCACGCGCGTCACGGCGTAGGCGAGATGGCAGTCGATCTCGCAGAAGTACTTCGGCTCGCCCTGCGCGAGGACCTGCTCGCGCGACGTGAGCATCGCGCCGGTCCAGACGATCCCGTACGCGAGCGCCACCGCGCCGGCGACCGACGCGCCGGCGACGGCCGAGCGCGGTCGTTTGGAGAGAAGGCCGAAGAGCGCGCACGCCGATCCGGCGGCGACGAGCAGCGCCGCGGCGAGGAAGGCGAGCGTGACGAACGCGGCATTCGGGGGAACGAAGACCATGGAACGATCCCTCCTTTCGCTGCTTTGTATTGCAAAGTAACTGGACGAAGAAACGGACCGGCTACGACCGCGCCCAACGAATCACGGCGGCGAGGTGCTCGAGATGCCGTTCGAGCGCGCGGCGCCCTTCGGCGGTGAGGCGGTACTCGCTCCGCGGCATCCGGTTCTCGAAGGACTTCCGGCAGGCGACATAGCCCGCCTCCTCGAGCTTCCGCGCGTGAACGGAGAGATTCCCGTCCGTGAGGCCCAGCAGTTCGCGGAGTTCGTTGAACGTGAGCACTTCGTTCACGGCGAGCGCGCTCACGATGCCGAGCCGCGCGCGCTCGTGGATGACCTTGTCGAGCGCGGCGAGTCCTTCCGGCGCGGTCGAACGGCGCGCCGCCCGCGGCTCGGGCTTCGTCTCGCGCGCCTCGGCGCCGCGCGCGCGCGCCTTCGCACGGTCAGCCACCATGCCTCCGCGCGATCACGAGCCCGAACCCGATCTGGAGCCCGCCGAAGCCGAGCGCCAGGAAGGCGTCGCCCCAGGCGGCGGGGGAGGCGAGGGCGATGGCGCCGATCGCGAGGAACGAGAAGCCGAGTGTCGGAATGAGGGGAATCGACTGCGCGCCGGCCGTCAGGACCGCGCTCCCGTAGAGCAGCAGCCAGACGCCGGGAAGGAGCGCCGTCATCTCCCGCGCCGCGAGCGCCGCCGTGAGCGCGGCGCCGACCGCGATCGGAGCCGCGAGCGCGAGGAAGAAGCGGCGCGAGACGCCCCCGAGCAGGGGAACGCCGGAACGCCGCGCCTTCCCGACCGTGGTCGCCGCGCCGATCGCGAAGCCCAGGACCGCGGCGCCGAGCCAGATGCGGAGCCACGCGCCCGGATCCGCCGCCGCGTTCGCGAACCAGGCGGCCGCGAGCGCCACGACGCCCATCGCGACGCCGCCCCAGCCGGGGACCGCCGTGAAGGAGCCGGCGCGCTCCATCGCGGCGCGAATGACGTGGAGGTGTTCGTCGGCGCGGCCCGCCAGGGAGCGGGTGGCGTCGGTCGGTTCGGGTCGGTTCATCTCGAGGACAAGCATCGGCCGGCGCGGGTTGCGTGGCAAGTACTTTTTGATGCAAAGTATCCGCCGACCGGTCACCGCCTCGGTCACATCCTCCGGGGCCGCGTGTATGATGCGTGCCATGTTCGCCCCGCTCGCCCGGTACGCCGACTGGCTCCACCTCCGCTGGCCCGCGGGACGCGTCGAACCGCTTCCCGAGGTGCGCGAGGACGGCGCGACCAACATCCCCGGCGTTTACGTGGCGGGGGACTTGGCCGGCGTGCCGCTCCTCAAGTTCTCGCTCGATACCGGCGCGCGCGTGGTCGACCGGATCGCGGACGATCTCGCCGCCCGGGGGGCGACCGCCGCCGGCGCCTCCCGCGAGACCGGCCCCGGCGGCGAACTCCTCGATCTCGTCATCGTCGGGGGCGGCGTCGCGGGCATGGCGGCGGCGTTCCAGGCGAAGGCGCGCGGCCTTCGGTTCGCCGTGCTCGAAGTGTCGGAGCCCTTCTCCACGATCGCGAACTTCCCGAAGGGGAAGCCGATCTACACCTACCCGATGGCCATGACGCCGGCCGGCCGCCTCCAGGTCGGGGCCGTCGTGAAGGAGCCTCTCCTCGAGGAACTCCGCGCGCAGGCGCGATCGGCCGGCATCGAGGCGCGCCCGGCGAAGGCGGAGCGGATCGAACGAACCGGCGACACGCTCGCCGTCCACCTGACGTCGGGCGATCCGGTGCGCGCCCGCCGCGTCCTCATCGCCATCGGGCGAAGCGGCGACTTCCGCCGCCTCGGCGTCCCGGGCGAGTCGCTCGACAAGGTCTCGAACCGTCTCCACGACCCCGCCGACTTCGCGGGGAAGGACGTGCTCGTGGTCGGCGGCGGCGACTCCGCGCTCGAGACCGCCGTCGCGCTCGGCCGAGCCGGCGCCCGCGTCACGATCGCGCATCGAGGCCGCGAATTCGCCCGGCCGAAACCCGAGAACGTGGAACAGGCCGCGCGCGTCGCCACGATCCGGCTCGAAACGCGCGTGACCTCCATCCAGGCCGACCGCGCCGTGCTCGCGGACGCCGCCGGCGCGGAGTCGTCGATCCCGAACGACTACGTCTTCACGATGATCGGGCGCGAGGCGCCGCTCGACTTCTTCCGCCGGTCGGGCATCCGCATCCAGGGTGAGATCCATCCCGGCGGGTGGATGGCGATGGGGCTCTTCGTCCTCTTCTGCACGTGGCTCTACAACTGGAAGTCGGGCGGCTCGGCGTCCGCCTGGTGGGCGGCGCGCCACTGGTTCCCGTTCAATCTCCCCGATCTCCTCGCCGCCGCGGGCGGAAGCGTCGCGGCCGCCGCGGCCGATCCCCACACGCTCCTCGGCACGCTCGCGATCAGCGCGGCCGGGCCGTCCTTCTGGTACACGCTCGCCTACTCGCTCGTCGTCACGATCTTCGGCGTCCGCCGCATTCGCCGCCGCCGAACGCCCTACATCACGGCGCAGACGCTCACGCTCATGGCGATCCAGGTGGTGCCGCTCTTCCTCTTGCCGGAAGTGATCCTTCCTCTGCTCGGCTATCACGGCCTCCTTCCGGCCGGCATCGCCGACGCGCTCTTCCCGTCGGTGACGTACGGCCACGGCCGCGAGTACTGGCGCGCCTACGGGTTCATCCTCGCGTGGCCGCTCAACGTCTACAACGTCTTCACGCACGAGCCGCTCGGCTGGTGGCTCGCCATCTCCGCGGTCCAGACCCTCGTGCTCCTGCCCCTCGGCATCTACTTCTACGGGAAGGGGATCTACTGCGGATGGATCTGCTCCTGCGGCGCGCTGGCGGAGACGCTCGGCGACACGCATCGCCAGAAGATGCCGCACGGCCCCGGCTGGAACCGGCTCAACCTCGCGGGGCAGGCGATCCTCGGCGTCGCCGTCGTGCTCTTGTTCCTGCGAATCGCCGGATGGCTCCTCCCCGACGGCAACGCCATCGACGCCGTCTTCGATCCGGTGCTGAAGACCTCGTACAAGTGGACGGTCGACGTGGCGCTGGCCGGCGTCGTCGGCTACGGGGCCTACTTCTGGTTCTCGGGCCGCGTTTGGTGCCGCTTCCTCTGTCCGCTGGCCGCGCTCATGCACGTCTACGCGCGCTTCAGCCGCTTCGGGATCGTGGCGGAGAAGAAGAAGTGCATCTCGTGCAACGTCTGCACGTCGGTCTGCCACCAGGGGATCGACGTGATGTCGTTCGCGAACAAGGGCGCTCCGATGATCGACCCCGAGTGCGTCCGCTGCTCGGCGTGCGTGCAGTCGTGCCCGACCGGCGTCCTCGCGTTCGGCCAGGTCGATCGGGCGGGGCGGACGATCGCGCTCGACCTCCTGCCCGCCTCGCCCGTTCGGATGCGGGAGGGCGCATGAGCGGCCCGGCGTCCGCGCCACCGCTCCCGCTTCCCGCGGAGGAGACGCTCCGCTTCCTGGAGCGGGTTCTCCCCCCGGCGCCGGCGCGCCTCCTCGAGGTCGGATGCGGCGACGGTCTCGTGGCGGCGGCCCTCGGCACGCGCGGCTACGATGTCACGGCCCTCGACGAGTCGCTCGCGCCGCACGAGTCGGCGACCGCCGCCCGCGTGACCTGGGTCGAGTCGAACTTCCTCTTCTACGAGGAGGGCGGCGCGGGCGCGCCGTTCGACGCGGTCGTCTTCACGCGCTCGCTCCATCACATCGCGCCCCTCGATCGCGCGCTCGATCGCGCCGCCGCGCTCCTTGGCCCGGGCGGCCGTCTCATCGCCGAGGAGTTCGCGTTCGACCGCGTCACGCTCCCGACCGCGCGCTGGTGGTACGACATGGAGTCGGTCCTCGTGGCGGGCGGCCTGCTTTCGCCTCCCGATCCCGCGCTCGCGGCCATCCGCAATCCGCTCGGCCGGTGGAAGCAGGAGCACGCGCACGATCCGCCGCTACCGACGGGGCACGACATGCTCGCCGCCGTCCGCGAGCGATTCGAGACGGGGCCGGCGGAGGAGGCGCCCTACCTCTACCGCTACGCGCACGATCGCGCGCTCCCCGGCGCGGCGGCCGAGCGCGCCGTTCGCCAGCTCTTCGAAATCGAGAGCCGCCTGGCTCGCGAGCGGGACATCGCCGCGGCCGGTCTTCGCATCGTGGCCACGCGCCCCGAATGATCCACGTCGGTCCCGCCGAAACCGCGCTCCTCTGCCTCGCCGCGTTCCTCGCCGGCGTCGTCGACGCCATCGCGGGCGGCGGCGGCATCATCACCGTGCCCGCGCTCCTCGCCGTCGGCCTTCCGCCTCATTTCGCCCTCGGCACGAACAAGGGGCAGGCGGTCTGGGGTTCGGCCGCGGCCATCGTCCGCTACGCGCGCGCCGGGCTCCTCGATCGCCGCGCGGCGCTCCGTTCGTTTCCGATCGCGTTGGTCGGCTCCGCCCTCGGCGCCCTCCTCGTGCTGCGCATCCAGCCGGACGTCCTCCGCCCGCTCATCCTCGTGCTCCTCGTGGCGGCGGCGATCTTCATCGCTCTGGTCCGCGTGCCGTCGCACACCGAGGAGAACCCGAAGCATCGCTCGGCCCTCCTCCTCGCCCTGATCGCGTTCGGCGTCGGCGGCTACGACGGCTTCTTCGGTCCCGGCACCGGGACCTTTCTCATCGTCCTCTACGTCGCGTTCCTGGGCATTTCCCTCGCCCGCGCCTCGGCCGACGCCAAGGTCGTGAACTGCGCCTCGAACTTCGCGGCGCTGGTGGTGTTCACCGCGCAGGGCGTGGTGGTATGGTCCCTCGCGGCGCCGATGCTGCTCGCGCAAATCGCCGGGGGCTGGACGGGCGCTCATCTCGCGATTCGCGGGGGCAATCGGTTCATTCGCTTGGTGGTGGTCCTGGTCGCGCTGGCCCTCGTCGTGAAGGTCGCGCGCGATCTCTATCTGCAAGAGGGTTCCTAGGGGGGACAGCGATGTCGAAACGGATTCACGCGCACTTCTCGTCGGCTCTCTACTTCGTTCTCGTCGCCGCGGCCCTCGCCGCCTCGTCGTGCTCCAAGCCCCCCGAGAGCGGGGGCGGGACACCGGCCGCCGTCGCGACGGACACCCTTGCGACCGCCGCGCACGGCGCCTATCTCGCGACGATCATGGGCTGCCACGACTGCCACACGCCCGGAGCCTCCTATGGCGCCCCCGACTTCCAGCGGGCGCTCTCCGGGAGCGACGTCGGCTGGTCGGGGCCCTGGGGCGTCTCCTATCCCCGGAACCTGACCCCCGACCCCGTGACGGGACTCGGCGCCTGGACGGAAGAGCAGATCATCGTCACGCTCCAGACCGGGAAACGGCCCGACGGGACGTCGCTACTCCCGCCGATGCCGTGGCCCAACACGGCGACGCTGAAGCCGCGCGACATCCGGTCCCTGGCGAAATACTTGAAGAGCATCCTTCCCGTGACCCACTCCGTGCCGGCGGCTTTGCCGCCCGGACGGAAGCCGACGACGCCGGTGATCACCCTGCCGCCGCCGCCGCCGTGGGACGCGCCCCGGGCGAGCGCGGCGCCGACGACACCGTAGCCGGCCGACCCCGCCGAATCGCGCGGCGGTCCGTGATATCCTTCCAGGGGCGGCGCCCGTGCGCCGCCCCGACTCGTTTCCCCCATGAAGGAGCCGCGACCGATGGCCACGATGACGCACCGTACGATCGAACTCCCCGCGGGATTCCGCGCCCCGGACGCCGCGATGGTGGTCGCGTCCCTCGACGATCAATCCCGGCTCCTCTTCGACGACCTGAAGGACATCACGCCCGACGAACTCCAGTGGCAGCCGCAGCCCGGCATGAACACGATCGGAATGCTGCTCGCGCACATGGCCATCGTCGAAGCCTGGTGGACGCTCGTGATCGTGGCGAAGGCCGATCCGGCGTCGGTCGAGCCGATCCTCGGCATCGGCGACGACGACGACGGCATGCCGATCAAGGAGGGCCAAGAGCCGATCGCGCTCTTGAACGGCAAGGACCTCGCGTTCTATCGCGACCTGCACGCGAAGGCGCGCGCCTACATCACGAAGATGACCGCGACCCTGACGGAGGCCGACCTAACGGCGGAAGTCGTTCGGAAGCGGCCCGACGGCACCGAGGTCGGCATCTCCGGACGCTGGTATCTCTACCACGTGCTCGAGCACTTCTCGGGGCACTACGGGCAGATCCTCCTCCTCCGCCATCTCTACAAGGACGCCGCCGCGCGTGTCTGATTCCCGGATCCGGGCGCTCGCGGAACAGGTGCGAGGCTCCGTCGTCGACGGCGCCGCCGCGCCGGAGGAGTTCCGGAGCAACTTCGGGCACATCGTCTCCGCGACGCCGCTCGCCCTGATTCGCCCGGCGTCCGCGGACGACGTCGTGGCGACCGTCCGCTTCGCGCGGGCGAACGGCCTCCACGTCGCCACGCGCGGCGCGGGGCACAGCCAGAGCCATCTCGGTGTCAGCGACGGCGGGCTCCTTCTCGACATGCGCTCGCTCGGCCGCTGCCTCCGCCTCGACGGCGACGCGCGGACGATCGACGTCGAAGGGGGCGCCGTCTGGCGCGACCTCCTCGACGCGACCTACGGCGAACGCCTCGTCCCGCCCGTTCTCACGAACAACCTGAACGTCACCGTGGGCGGCACGCTCTCGATCGCGGGGATCGGCGTGGCGTCGTTCCGGCACGGCACGCAGGGGGATCAGGTCGAGGAGTTGGACGTCGTGACGGGCGACGGGGAATTGACGACCTGCGGCCCCGATCGAGAGCCCGACCTCTACTGGTCGGCCGTGTCGGGTTTGGGCCAGGTCGGCGTCATCGTTCGCGCGCGGCTGAGACTGCGCCGCGCGAAATCGATGACGCGGACCTACTACCTCCTCTACGACGACACGGCCCGCTTCTTCGCCGACATGAAGCGCGCCATGGAGGACGGGCGCTGGGATCACGTCGAGTCGTGGACGTCGCCCTGCCCGCAGGGAACCAAGCCGGTGAACGGGCGCCGCCAGGTCTTCGCGCGATGGTTCTACCCGGCGCACCTCACCGTGGAGTTCGATCCGGCCTCGCCCCCCGACGACCGCGCGATGCTCGACGGGTATCGCCCCTACGAGATGCTCTACACCGACGATCTCCCGACGCTCGAGTTCCTCGACCGCCTGGCGCCCGTCTTCGATCTCTGGAAGCGCGGCGGCACGTGGGAGCACGTCCACCCCTGGATGGAGACGGTGCTTCCGTGGGAGACGGCGCCCGCCATGCTCGAGGCGCTCATGCCCGATCTCCCGCCTTCGATTCTGGTCGGCGGGCACGTGCTCCTCTGGCCGGCGAAGGGGAACGTCTCGCGGTCGAAGCTCTTCATGCGGCCGCCCGGCGAGGATCTCATGGGCTTCGGCCTTCTCCCGGCGATCCCCGCGAAGTTCTGGAGCGAGGCTCGTCCCATGCTCGACATGGCGAGCCGCTTGAGCGTGGCGATGGGAGGGAAGCGCTATCTCTCCGGCTACGTCGATTTCACGCCTGACGAGTGGCGGGCGCACTTCGGGCCGATGTGGGAACCCTTCGTCGCCGCGAAGCGCCGCTACGATCCCGACGGCGTGCTGAATCCGGGCTTTGTGCCGCTCCGAGACGGCGCCGCCGCGAAGAGCGCCCCGGCCTCCGCGAAGGGGCGAGGATGACGGACGCGATTCCGTTCGGGACGCGCGAGTGGTGCGAGGCGCTGGTCGCGGCCGTGAACGGCTCGAGCGAGTACCGAAACGCCGCCGCGAAGTGGGGCGTGGGATTCAACGGAAACCTGCTCTTCGCGTTCGAGGCGGGAGGCGGGCTCGCCGCGCCGCTCCACCTGCTACTGAAGCTGAAGGAAGGACGTTGCGACAGCGCGGCGTTCGTGCCGGGATCGTCGCACCCCGAGGCGGGGTTCACGCTCCGCGCGCCCTTTCCGGTCTGGCGAGAAATTCTAGAGAGGCGCACGCTGGCCGCCGCGGCGATCTTGACGGGTCGGCTGAAGGTGGAGGGGGACTCGATCGCGCTCTTGCGCCATGCCGGGGCGAATCGGGCGCTCATCCACTGCACCGCGTCGGTCCCGACAGCGTTTCCTTCGTAGCGCGCCGTGGCCGCGAGTCGGCCCGCGCGCGGCCACGCTAGGCGCTCGCCCGGATCCGCTTCTTCACGGCCGCCCCGGCCGCCGCGCGCTTCACTGCGGGGGCGCGCTTCGCCGGCGATCGCTTCGCTTTCGCCCGCGCCTTCGACTTCTCCTTCCGCGCCGCCTCCCACGCCTCGACCGAAATCGGTTTCCCCGTCTCGAGGTAGGAGCGGAGCGAATCGAGCGCCCACGACCAGGCTTCCTTCATCGTGGCGGCGTCGCGCTTCGACGCCAGGCGGGCGTGCGTCACTTCCACGCGGGACTTCGCGCCGGTCGTGGCGGAGATCGCGAACTCCACGATCGTTCCGGGCGCGTGGTTCTCGTTCTCCCAGGTCATACGGAGGCGGCGAGGGCGCGCGACGGCGAGGAAGCGGCCGCGGTCGCCGTCACGGTTCGAGTAGGCGCCGCCCACTTCCACGTTCGCGCGCGCGCCGCGCGTGAACCATCGCGAGAGGTCCGCGGGCTTCGTGATGGCGTCGAACACGCGCGCGGGCGTCGCCGCCATGAGCCTCGAGACCGAGACCGCGAAGCCGTCGGCGCGCTCGTTCACTTGGCGCAATCCGCGCTCGCGTTCGTAGCGCACCGTGACCATCTGCGCCCACCAAGGGGGCAGGTCGCGCTCGTCGTGGAGCCACGCGGCCGTCGCCTTGTGTCCCTTGGCCGCGGCGCCCCAACGATCGAGGATGCGGAACCACTGGGCCCAGCTCTTGCCGGTCCTCGTTTCCACCGCTTCGTCCGAGATCTTCGCTTCCGCCGCCATCGACGTCGGGCCTCCCAAGGGTTCGCTCGTAGGAATCGAGTTTCCGCCGCGTCGTGACCGATGTCAACCCGCAGCGCGCGCCGGCGCCTGAAATGGAAACGCGGCAGGCGACGGAGGTCTTGCGTTCGTCCCCTCCGGCGCGCTGCCGCGCCCAACGGTCATGCGGTTCGTGTCTCGGATTCAGTTCCCGCGGCGGCGCCGAGACGCGGGACGCCTCGACGCGCGGGTGAGACCAGTCCCCATCGCGTCAGGGCCGGAGCCTGGGGCGCGGTCGCGGCCGTCGCCCCTGTTCCCAGCATCCCGTCGTCCGCCGCGGTGATCCTATGGCGCTTCGCCCGTCATTCGATCTTGATCGGGATCGAGGTGCCTTTCACTTCTTTGGTCTTCGGGAGCGTCACCGTCAAGAGTCCGTTCTTGAATACGGCGACGACCTTGCCGAGTTCGACCGGCGTCGGAAGGCGGACGCTCCGGCTGAAGTTCCCCATGGCGCGTTCCATCCGGTAGAACTTCTCGTCCTTCTCTTCCTTCTCGTATTTCTTCTCACCCGTGATCGTGAGCACCTGATCGGCCAGGTGGACGTTGATCTCCTTGGGCTCGATGCCCGGGACTTCGACCTTCACGATGATCTCGTCTTTGGCTTCGAGCACGTCGAGGACGGGTGTCCATTCCCCGAAGACCGCCGGCGTCGGAAGATCGGGTTCCCAGATCCGATCGAAGATCCGATCCATTTCCTTGCGCAGCGCGGTCACGCCGTTCGACGGAACGAGCGCTCTCATGGTGTTCTCCTCGGGCGGCCCGAACCCTGCCGTGCTCGCGACGCCGGGCCGCCGACGTCTCGCCGCGAGAGCCCGGTCCCCGTGCTGCGAATCGGGCGTTCGGCTCCGTGGATTACTGCACGCGCCGTGCCACCGATCGCCGCCCCGGCTCGCGCCCAGGGCCGTCCGTCAAGCGTGCCTGGTCCAAGGGGTTACCCTCCCGGCCCCCGTCCACTGCTACCTCCGCAGCATTGAGGCCGCGCGCCGCCGCTGCCAAGCTGTCAGTCAGGAGGGATGTCGATGGCAGGACGTGCAAGACAGACCACAGGCCGCCGCGCGCCGGCGAAGAAGACCGTGAGCCCTCGGGGGGTTCCCCCGCGCCCGGCGGCCGCCCTCATTCCCGCCTCCGAACGCCTCGATCTCGAGCGGATCCAACCGATCCTCCCGCAGCTGATCGACTCCCTCGACGAGGCGGTGCTCGTCGTCGACCAGGCGCAGCGCGTCGTCGCGGCGAATCGTCGCTACGTCGACGTCTTCGGCCTCGGCGGGCCCGTCTGCGACGCGGAGCGGTGCCCCGACCGCTGGCTCGGCGGGGAACCGGGCCGCGAGGACGCCGCCCGATGCGGCGCGTGCGACGTGATCGAAACGCGGAAGCCGACGCGCCGCCTCCGCCTCGTCCCCGACGCTCGCGGCGTTTCGCGCCGTTGGGAAGGGACCATGAGCCCGGTGCTCGACGCCAGAGGCCGCGTGACACACGTGGTCGAGGTCTGGCGCGACGTCTCGGAGCGCTCGCGGCTCGAGAGCCAGCTGAGCCACAGCGAGCGTCTCGCCTCGCTCGGCATCCTCGCCGCCGGCGTGGCGCACGAGATCAACAACCCGCTCGCCTCGGTGCTGGTGGCGGTGGAGTCGGTGCAGCGGCGGCTCGTCGCGGGGAGCGAGGTCGAAGGCGCCTGCACGCCCGACCCCGAGATCCTCGAACTGCTCGAGGTGATGGAGCGGGAGACGCGGCGCTGTCGCGACATCTCCGACAAGCTCACGCTCCTCGCGCAGCCCCCGACGGGGCCGAGCGCGTGGGTCGACCTGAATCACTCGGTGCGCGACACGCTCACGCTGCTGCGCTACGCCATGAAGCGCCAGGGCGTCGACGTGGAGGAGTCGCTCGCGCCCGGTCTCCCGGCCGTCTGGGCGCGCGAGAGCGGCCTTCGAAGCGTCTGCATGAATCTCATGCTGAACGCGGTGCAGGCGATGCCGGGCGGCGGCATGCTCTCGGTCCGCACGTCGGTTTGCGACCTCGGCGTCGTGCTCGAAGTGGCCGACAGCGGCGCCGGCATCGCCCCCGAGCACATCGACCGGATCTGGGACCCCTTCTTCACGACGAAGCCGCCGGGCTCGGGCACCGGGCTCGGGCTCTCCATCACGCAGCGGATCGTGTCGCGCCACGCCGGGCGAATCACGGCCGAGAACCGAGCCGAGGGCGGCGCTCGATTCACGGTGGAACTCCCCGTTCAGGGGCCGGGAGGCGACGGTGTCTGAGTCCCGCCTCCTACTCGTGGACGACGAAGAGTCGTTCCGCCAGATCGTAGGCCGCGAACTGCGTCGCGCCGGTTATCACGTCGACGAGGCCGGCATGGTGGAGGAGGCGCGGCGCGCCCTCGCGCAGCAGAGCTACCACGTCGTTCTCCTCGACGTGCGCCTGCCCGACGGCAGCGGACTCGATCTACTCCAGGACATCAAGCAGTCGCTGCCCGCCACGCAGGTCGTGATCCTCACCGCGTTCGGCACCGTGCAGGAGGCGATCCGCGCCATGAAGCGGGGCGCGTTCGACTTCCTCTCGAAGCCCTGCAAGCTGGGCGAGATCGAAGCGGTGATCGAGAAGGCGCTGGAGGTCCAGTCCCTCGAGCGGGGCCACGCCGTGCTGCAGCGCGACCTCGAGCGGCTCCAGCCGAGCGAGCGGATCGTGGGGGAGACGGCCGGCATCCGCGAGGTGCATCGGCTGATCGAGCGCGTGGCGCAGACCGACTCGACCGTGCTCATTCGCGGCGAGAGCGGCGTGGGGAAGGAGCTCGTGGCGCGCGCCGTGCATCGCCAGAGCCGCCGCGCGAAGCAGCCGTTCGTCGTCGTCGACTGCGCCTCGCTCCACGAGAATCTCCTGCAGAGCGAACTCTTCGGCCACGAGAAGGGCGCGTACACCGGCGCGGTGCGGCTGAAACACGGGCTCTTCGAAGTCGCCGACCGCGGCACCATCTTCCTCGACGAGATCGGCGAGGTCACGCCGCCGCTCCAGGTGAAGCTCCTCCGCGTGCTCGAAACGGGCATCTTCCGCCGCGTCGGCGGCACGGCCGACGTGCGCGTCGACGTGCGCGTCATCGCCGCCACGAACCGCGCGCTCGAGTCGATGATGCAGGCCGGCTCGTTCCGGGAAGACCTCTACTACCGGCTGAACGTTTTCACGATCCCGATCCCGCCGCTTCGCGAACGGCGCGAGGACATCCCGCGCCTCGTGGCGCACTTCATCCGGAATTCGGCCATCGTCCAGAAGCGAAACGTGGAGATCTCGGCGGACGCGATGGACGTCCTCATCCGCTACCCCTGGCCCGGCAACGCGCGCGAACTCGCCAACGTCGTCGAACGCGCCCTCATTCTCTGCGAAGGGGATCGCCTCCTGCCCGAGAACCTCCCGATCGGCGTCCGGCGCTCGACGCCGGAAGGCGCGCCGACGGAAGGCGGGCGGCGCCCCACGCTCGAAGAGTCGGAGCGCCGCTACATCCTCCAGGTGCTCGAGGAGTGCGGCGGGCATCGCCAGAAGGCGGCCACCATCCTCGGAATCAGCGAGCGGAATCTCTATCGCAAGCTGAAGCAGTTCGGCGTGAGCGGAATCCGCGAGCCGCAACTCTCCTGACGGCCGCGCCCGCGCCCCCTCGCTTCTGCCGTTATCGGCGCGAGCCCTGACAGAAGCGTCAGGCCGCCGCCGCCCGCTCCCAGCGCCGCTCCGGCGTCGCGCGGCGCGGGATGCCGAAGCCGCATGCAGTTACGCCCGCCGGCCCGCCGCGCCCAGCGACGGCATGCCCGATGCATCCCTCCGCCCCGGCAGCCGTCCTCGCCGCACACGGCGGCGCAGGAACCAGTGAAACCCAATCGCCGTTATTCGGCTGCCGATGCTTCGAGGGTCCGGCGTGCGGGTACCCGGGGCGGGAGTCCTCCGTCAGCGTGTCGGGGATATGGGCCGTACGGTCCACCCCAACCGAGGGCACGCTGGGCCGTGGCGTCCCGCCCCCGGGGTTACTGGACGAGGCCGCTCGTGCACACACCACATCACGCACCGCCGCCCATTCTTCGAATCGTCTCTTGCGCCTGCGCCGCGCCCGGCGCCGACGCGCTCACCCAGTTCCTCGAGAACGAAGGCTGCGTCACCGTGCACTGCGGCAGCCACGAGGCGCTCCTCGAAGAGATCGTTCGGAGCCCGGTCGACGCCGTCGTCTTCGGATTCGCCCCCCCCTGCTCGGTCGAGCCGGCGCTGCTTCGCGTGATCCGCCGCCTCCTTCCCGACACGCCGCTCATCATCGTGGCGCGCGACGCGACGCTCGAGATGGAGCGCATGTTCCGCGACTACCGCCCCCTCTTCGTGGCCGTGCCGCCGTGGGATCGGGGGGAACTGCGCGACGTGGTCCGCGCCATTCGCGCGCACCGAGCCAAGAAAGGCGTCTCCACCTCGACCGCCTCCTGACCCGGCCCGGTCGTGTAGAATGCGCCCATGCCCGGGCGCGCCTGGATGAACCACCCCCTCTGGAGGCTCGCCGGGCGTCCCGTCGTCTTCGCCGTCCCCTTCACGATCTTCTTCTTCATCACGAATCCGCGCGAATCGGGTTCGGTCGCGGGTCGCTTGACCGGCTTCTACTTCGCCTCGCTCATCTTCTCGCTCTGGGTGAACACGGCCGTCGAGGCGAACCGCGCCTGGGTCCTTCCCCGGCTCCATTCCGGCCGGGCGAGCGGCGACGAACCGCGCGACCAGATGCTCCAGGTCGCCTCCTTCGCCGTCGCGGCCCTCCTCGGAAGCGTCGGCGGCGCCCTCACGCTGCACTTCACGATCGCGCCGAGCATGCTCGGTTCGGCGGCCGCCGTGGCGCAGGTCGTCATGTACACGATCCTCTTCACCGGGCTCTTCCTCAGCTTCATCTACGCGGTCCGCTACCAGCGGCGTTACGTCGACCGCATCCGCGAGCAGGCGGAGATCGACGCGCGGGAAGGGCAGGAGATGCGGATCGCCGCCGAGATCCAGCAGGCGCTCCTCCCGCCGCGGTCGCGCTCGGACACGTGGTACGCCGCGGCCGGCGCGTCGATTCCCTGTCGCACGATCGGCGGCGACTTCTTCGAATACTTCGATCTTCCCGACGGCCGCATGGGTTTCGCGCTCGCGGACGTGGCGGGGAAGGGGCCGCCGGCGGCGCTTCTCGCCGCCATGGTGCAGGGGATCTTCGACTCGCAGGCCCGGCGGGGCGACGGCCCCGCGGCGACTCTGGGTCGCGTGAACGACGCCATCTCGGCGCGGGAAATCGAGGCGCGGTTCGCGACCGTCTTCTACGCCGTGCTGGGCCGCGACGGGGAGCTCCAGTTCAGCAACGCGGGTCACAACCCCCCCTTCATTTTTCGGGGGCGGACACTCGTGGGGAGGCTCGAAACGGGCGGCCTCATGCTCGGCCCCTTCAAGGGCGCCCAATTCGAGGAGGGACGATCGCGCCTCGAGCCGGGCGACGTCCTGGTGGTCTACTCCGACGGGGTGCCCGACGCGGAGGCGCCGGACGGCGAGCGGTTCGGGGAGGAGCGATTGCTCGCGGCGTTGAGCGGGCTGGACGGCGAGTCCGCGGAGGAGATCCGCGACGGACTACTCGGCGCCGTGCGCGCGTTCGTCGCCGATCGCCCGCCCTTCGACGACGTCACGGTGATGACGGTGCGCTACCACGGCTCGACCTCATCGAGTCCGCCCACGTCTTGAGAAGCGTGGCGGCGAGGATCACCGCGCCGCCGGCGATCGCCCACGGACCCGGAATCTCCCCGTTGATCACGAGCGCCCAGATCGGATTGAGCGCCGGCTCCACGAGGAGCAGCACCGACGCCTCGAACGCGGGCACGTGGCGCGTGGCCTTGGTCAGGAAGACGTAGCCGAGTCCGAGCTGCACGACGCCGAGCCCGGCGAGGACGATGCCGTCGACGGGCGTGAACCGCTCGACGGGAAGCGCCAGCGGAAGCCCGATGAGAAAGGCCGTGAGATTCCCGCTCACGACCGCGCCCGCCGCCGAGCCCCGATGGTCGCCCCCGGCGCGCCCCATCCACCGCAGCGACATGATCGTGAGCGCCCACGCCACGCCGCTCAAGACCGCCAGGAGATTTCCCGCGACCGGGTCGGGCGCCGTCCGCCGCGGCGCGTCGACACCCACGAAGAAGAGCGCGAGTCCGCCCGCGATCAGGCCCATCACGGCGATGTCGACGGGGCGGTTTCGCTCGCGAAGGAGAAACGGAGCCGCCAACAGGATGTAGAGCGGCGCGGTCGACTGAAGGAAGATCGTGTTCGCCGAGGTCGTGAGCCGATTGGCGAGGACGAAGAGGAGCACGGTCGCCGCGTAGGGAAGACCGGCGACGACGACGCGCCACGACCAGCCGCGGCGCGCCTCCGGCATCAAGAGGAGCACGACGATCGCCGCGATGCCGGAGCGAAACGATGCGATCTGCCAGGGCGTGAGGTCGCACGCCTTGATCCCCGCGCCGCCCGCGGAGAAGATCAGGGCCGCCGCCAACACCTGTAAACGACCCGTGGCGCGTTCGCTCATGGCGGGGGAGTGTACGCTACCCCTTCGAGATGGGCCCCTGATTCGGGTCCGAAACCGACGCGCCCCCTTGACAGGGTCCCGCCGCGTGGCTACCGTCTTCTTAGTCGGGCGCCGAGCCGGAACTCGGTCCGCCGACGGTCTCGTCCCCAGGCAGCCCCAGTACCCGTCCCTGCGGTCCCCGCCCCCTCGTCGTCCCAGCCGGCGCGAAGTCGCGCACCCTTCGCGCCATGAGAGACAGGTGAATTCATGCGGCTCCTCCGGCACATTTTTCCGCTTCTGCTGCTCGTATTCCTAGCACCCGCCGCCCGCGGGCAGTACGTCTTCCTCGACGCGAACGGCGACGGCGTGAATGACAATGCCGATCAACTGCCGGCCTCCGGGTCGATCGACCTCGATGTCTGGTTCGTGACCGACCAGAATCGCGACGGGAGCCCGGCGGTCTGCGGCACCGATCCCACGTCCCCGATGACGATCAACACCTACGAAATCGTCCTCGACGTGCGAAACGGTGAAGTCGCGTTCGGCCCGATGCAGAACCTCCTGCCCATGAGCGAGAATCCCGTTCGATTCGCGAGCCGCGGCGACACGACCAACGCCACGACCTACCACAACGGCTGGGGCGATTACATCATTCACCCGGCGGGACGCTACCGCGTCGCGCGGCTGACGGTGAACGTTCTCAGCGGCGCGCCGTCGCTCATCTTCCGCGGACGGAGCACGCGGGAGCCGGTCGACCTCACGGCGTTCGGAACGAAGTGCTCCGGCATCGACAACGACAACACCGCGATCCTCGGCGAGGAGTTCTTCGACGCGGGCGGGATCGGGCGCCCGGCGGCCGTCGCGGCGGCGGCGGGCGGCACCTACCACGGCGTGGTGGGGCAGGAGATCCAGTTCAACGGCGGCGCCTCCGTCGATCCCGATGGCGACGGGCTGACGTACCAGTGGGCGTTCGACGACGGCGGCAGCGGCTACGGCAAGATCGTCATGCACGCCTTCACGACCGCCGGGAACCACACGGCCACCCTCACCGTCTCGAGCCCGTCGGGCACCGACGTGGATGTCGCCCAGGTGATCGTGGGGGAACTCGCCTATCCGATCGCGGACGCTGGCGGCCCCTACCGCGGCGAAACGGGCGTTCCGGTCCAATTCAACGGCTCGCGCTCGTCCGATCCCGACGGCGATCCCTTGTCGTACGAATGGGACTTCGGCAACGGGGAACACGGCTCCGGCGCCTTGCCGCACCAGATCTACAACGCGCCGGGCGTCTACGACGTGACGCTCGTCGTCTCCGACGGCGAGCATGGCGCGGCCGACGCGACGACCGCGACCATCGAGACGATCGTCCGGCCCGAGAACCGCGCGCCCGTGGCGAGCGCGGGAGGTCCGTACGCGGGGATCGTGAATCGCTGGATCCAATTCAGCGCGGCGGGCTCGAGCGACGCCGACGACGACTTCCTCTCCTTCCTCTGGACGTTCGGCGACGGCTCGCAGAGCCCCGGCATCGCGCCGGTGCACGCCTATCTCGCCGCGGGCGCGTACACCGCGCACGTGGTCGTCACGGACGGAAAGTTGTCCACCTCGGCCAGCGCTTCCGTCTCGGTCGCCGCATCGTCCGCGGCCGACGCCTTCCTCGACGGCGACGAACACATCGTGAACGTCGACGCGACCGACGAGTTCGTGGTGGTGCGGTTCGAGCCGGACGGCGGCTCGTTCGCCGCCTATGAAGTCGACGTCGACAACATCGTGCTCCGCGTCACCAAGAAGGACGACACGACGGTCGACATTCCGGCCGCCGCCCCGGCCCTGATCCAAGACGACAGCGATCACGACGGCGTGGCCGAATTCGTGAGCCGGTTCCCGCGCGCGGCGCTCCTCGATCTCGTGGAGTCGGGCGACATCCTGGGATCGACGCCGCTCGAGATCGTGGGCGGGCTCTACGCCGGCGGCGTGATTTCCGGACCGTTCCACGCCGCGATCGTCCGGTCGAACTCCTTCGACCTCACGGTCACGCCGAATCCGTTCAACCCGACGGCCCACATCATCCTGAACACGCGCGCCGACGGTCCGATGACCGCCCGCCTCTTCGACATCCGCGGGCGGCACGTGAAGACGATCCTGCGCGGCGAACCGATGCGCGCCGGACGACACGATCTCGTCTTCGAAGCGCGCGACGACGGAGGAACTCCGCTCGCGTCGGGCCTCTACTTCCTCCAGGTGACGAGCCGCGAGGGGACGAGGACCGGGCGGGTGGTCGTCGCGAAGTAAGACTCCGAACCGCGCAAGCGGCGGCTTCCGCTAGCGAGCGGAGGCCGCCGCGGCCCGCGCGCGCGACCGGAGGATGAGGATGACGCCCGTGACGGCGACGCCGCCGGCGATCAGCGTGCGCGCCGTGACGACCTCGCCCCCGAGCGCCCACCCGAGGAAGACCGCGACGACCGGATTCACGAACGCATAGGTCGCCACGCGCGTCGGCCGCGTCACGCGGAGGAGGTAGGCGAAGGCCGAGAACGCGACGATCGACCCGAAGATCACGAGGTAGAGGAACGCGAGCATCGATTTCATCGAGATCGCGCCGGCATGGAAGTCGCGCCACTCCCCGAGCCCCGTGCCGAGCAGCAGCGCGAGAACCCCGCCGCAGAACATCTGCATGGCCGCCGTCTGGAGGAGCGACGGCGGATGCGACCCATCCTTCGCGAAGACCGTGCCGTAGGCCCAACCGAGCGTGGAGAAGACCATCACGACGGCGCTCAGCGGATCGACCGCCGCCTTCGTCAGGGACTCGCCCGGTCCCACGAGGAACGCCACGCCCAGGAACCCGAGCACGAGCCCGACCGTCCCCAGCCGCGTCGGCTTCGACCAGCCTCGAAGGTAGGTCTCCATGAGGGTCATCCAGAGCGGCGACATCGCCACGAGGAGCGCGGCGATCCCGGAGGAGATGCGCGTCTCCGCCCAGGAGACGCCGCCGTTTCCCATGAGGAAGAAGCAGCCGCCGTAGATCGTCGCCGAGCGCCAGTCGGCGGCCGTCGGCCGCGTCACGCCGCCTCGCCACGCGACCCACGCGTAGAGCAGCGCGCCGGCGAGCATGAAGCGGACCCCCACCATGAGAAACGGCGGAATGGTGTCGATCGCGAATCGGATGGCGAGATACGTGGAGCCCCAGACGAGATAGATGCACGCGAAGGCGAGCAGGACGTAGGCGGTCTTGGCCGAGGCGGGCGGGTTCGTGGCGGCGTTCATGCGGGAGACCCTAGCGCGGCCGTTTCCGGCGCGCCCTCCGTTCCTTGCCTTCGAATTCGGCGCCGGTGGGGATGGGGGCGTGCTCCTTCACCGTGGAGAGGACGATCGTCGTGCGCGTCGAGCGGATGCTCTTGATCGTGCCGATCCCGTCGCGCAGGAGCGCGCCGAGGGCCTCGGTGCCCGCCACGCGGACCTTCACGAGGTAGCAATCCTCGCCGGCGACCTGATGCACTTCCTGGACCTCGGGGAGCCGCGCGATCTCCCGTCCCGCCTCGAGCCCGCCGATCCGCTCCTCGGCGTGGACGAAGACGAACGCGACGAGACCCGCGTCGAGCGCGCTCGGATCGATCCTGGGTTCGTAGCCGCGGATGATCCCGGTTCGCTCGAGCTTCCGGATCCGCTCGAGGATGGCGGAGGGGGCGAGGCCGATCCGGCGCGCGATCTCGGAATTGGGCGTGCGCGCGTTTTCCTGGAGGATGGCGAGAATGGCGCGATCGGACGGGTCAAGCATCGGTGGAACCTCCCTCAAACAGAAGTTTATTCATGCATATTATCGAATTCAAGACGATTATTCGGTCGAGGAGGCTCCCCGGCTCCCCGAATTCGCGGTCCGATCGGCGGCCCGGCGTCGTAGACTCCTGCAGAGGCGCGGTCGGATCCGCGCCGAAGGAGGTCTCTCTCGATGTTCGTCCTGCTCCTCGTCACCACGCTCGGCGTCGCGCTGCTCACGTCAGGCATCGTCGTCCTCTTCTTCAAGAAGCCGATCCGCCAGATCCTCGACCGCATCATCGGCGAGGAGATCGCGGAGGGCTGGCAGCGATTCCTCCTCTTCGCCGTCTACGTGGTCGGCGTCTCCTCCGGGGTCCAGATTTGGAAACTGGAGCAGTACGTCCACCCGCAGCCGACCGGGCCCGACGGCCGCCAGGTCACGCTCACGCTCGACGCGCCGTCGATGGCGCTCGAGGTCTACCGGACGATCATCCAGGTCTTGCAGGGCATCGCCTGGGCGCTCCTCGTCTTCTTCGTGGTGGCGCTCATCGCGTTCGCCATCACGCGGCGCGCGGAGGTGAAGCGGGGCGAGGGAGGCGCGAAGTGACGCGCGCCAGCCGCCGCGCGGGCGCGGGCCTCCTCCTCCTCGCGCTCCTGGGCGCCGCCTTCCTGGCGAGCTGGATGGCCGCAAACGGCGAAGCGCCCTGCGGATGGGGGATCTTCAACCCCTGAAGGGACGGCCGACGGCGGCCCGCGGCGGCTCGCCGGCCGATCGCGCGGAAACCGGGGGCCGGCGCCGCGCGTAGTATGGGAAAGCCATGAACCTCGGAACGATCGGACTCCTGCTCGGCGCGTCGTTCGCCTCGGGCATCAACCTCTACGCGACCGTCGCGACGCTGGGGCTCCTGCACCGCTTCGAGATCGTCGCGCTCCCGCCTTCGCTCGCCGTGCTCTCGCACCCCGTCGTCCTCGCGCTCGCCGTCGCGCTCTATCTCGTCGAGTTCGTGGCCGACAAGATCCCCGCCGTCGATCACGTCTGGGACGCGGTGCACACGTTCGTGCGTCCGCCGGCCGCGGCCCTTCTCGCCTACGCGGCGGTGGCGCCCGCCGCGAGCGGCGTCCCCGAGGTCTGGCGGATCGCCGCGGCGCTCATCGCGGGCTCCATCGCCCTGACCGCGCACTCCACGAAAGCCGCCACGCGCGGCGCCGTGAACGCGAGCCCCGAGCCCTTCAGCACGGCGGCGGTCAGTTTCGCGGAGGATCTCCTCGCCATCGGCCTCTCCTGGCTCGCCGTCACGCACCCGGCCGTCGCCATCGGCGTCGTGGCGCTGCTCCTGATCGTCTCGATCGCGATCCTCGTCGTCCTCTTCCGCTTCGTGCGCGCCGTCTGGCGCCGCATGTTCGGCCGACGCGCCGACCCACCAAACGGAACGCCCGCCCCGGCCTGAGCCGGAGCGGGCGTTCTCGACGCCGCTCGATTCCTGATTCGCCGCGCGATCGCGCGGGCCCCGCGGCTCTCGCTGCGCGCCGCTATCCCTCCGCGGGCTTCCGCTTCGTATGGTCGAGCACACGCTTCCGAACGCGAATCGCGTCGGGCGTCACTTCGACCAGCTCGTCGTCGTTGATCCACTCGATGGCCGTCTCGATCGTCAGTTCGCGCGGCGGGGTGAGCATCATCCCCTTCTCGGAGCCCGAGGCGCGCATGTTCGTCAGGTGCTTCTTCCGGCAGGTCTGGACCACCATGTCGCCGTCCTTCCCCTGCTCGCCGGCCACCTGCCCCGCGTAGACCTTCTCCGTCGGTTTCACGAAGAAGATGCCGCGATCGTCGAGCGCGTCGAGCGCGTAGGCGGTCACGTCGCCGCCCTCCTTCACGATCATGGCGCCGCGCTTGCGGTTGGGAAGAGCGCCGCGGTGCGGGCCGTACTGGTCGAACATGTGGTTGAGGAGCCCGGTCCCCTTCGTGAGCGTCAGGAACTCGGTGCGGAATCCGAGGAGGCCGCGCGAGGGGATGGAGAACTCCATGCGCGCGCGGTCGCCGTGCTTGCCCAAGTGCTGCAGTTCGCCCCGCCGTTCGCCCAAGGCCGCGATGACCGCGCCCGTGTAGGCCTGGTCGCAGTCGATCACCAGCTCTTCGTACGGCTCCAGCAACGCGCCCTTCTCGTCGCGATGGAAGATCACCTGTGGGCGGCCGAGCGCGAACTCGAAGCCCTCGCGGCGCATCGTCTCCGCCAGGATCGAGAGCGAGAGCTCGCCACGTCCGAGCACCATGAAGGAGTCGGTCTCGGGATGGCGCTCCATCCGTAGCCCCACGTTCCGCTCCAGCTCTCGCTCCAACCGCTCGAGAATGTGACGGCTCGTGAGGTACTTGCCGGAGAGCCCCGCGAAGGGCGAATCGTTCACGCGGAACTCCATCGAGAGCGTCGGCTCGTCGACGCGGATCCCCGCGAGCGGCGCCATGTCCTCGGGATCGAGAATGGTCTGGCCGATCTCGATCTTGGGGAAGCCGGAGAGCACCACGATGTCGCCGGCGGCCGCCTGCTCCACCTCGACCCGCTGGATCCCCTCGAAGAGATAGATCTTCCCGACGCGGCCCTTCTCGACGAGGAGTCCGTCGGGCTTCACGGCCGCGAGCGGCGTGGCGCGCGTCAACTCGCCGGACTGGATGCGGCCGACCGCGAGCCGGCCGAAGTAGTCGGAGTAGTCGATGTTCGCCACGATCATCTTGAACGGGCGGTCCTCGATGACCGGCGGCGGCACGATCGACATGATCGTGTCGAGGAGCGGGCGGAGATCGCCGCTCGTGGCCTTCGGATCCTTCGAAACGAAGCCGAGGCGGCCCGATCCGTAGAGGACGGGGAACTCCAGGTGATCGTCGTGCGTCGCGAGCGACAGGAAGAGATCGTGGATCTCCTCCTCCACTTCCAGCGGGCGCGCGTCGGCGCGGTCGATCTTGTTGATGAGGACGATCGGCCGCTTCCCGCTCTCGAGCGCCTTCTTCAGCACGAAGCGCGTCTGGGGAAGGGGGCCCTCGGCGGCGTCGACGAGCAGGAGCACGCCCTCCACCATCGTGAGGATCCGCTCGACCTCCGAGCCGAAGTCGCGGTGGCCAGGCGTGTCGACGATGTTGATCACCGTCTCGCCGAACCGGATGGCCGTGTTCTTCGCGAGAATCGTGATGCCGCGTTCGCGCTCCAGGTCCCCGGAGTCCATGACGCACTCGGCGACGTGCTGGTTCTCGCGGAAGGTCCCGCTCTGGCGGAGCAGGGCGTCCACGAGGGTGGTCTTGCCATGGTCGACGTGCGCGACGATGGCGATGGCGCGACGATCGGTTCTTTTCATCACGGTAATCATAGCCCACGAGTGTAGCACAGATGGTCAACCCGCTGCGGTCCTATTGGTTGGCCCCGAGGTTGTGAAATTTTTCCCGCAACCGGGGCCGCCCTCCTGAATCGAAAGCGTTGGTGCCCGGTTCTCGAAACCGCCGGGGGCACCCAGCAGAGCCAATCCATTCAACCACTTAGAGGAGACCATCATGAAGAAGGGATTCTTGGCGGTGATGCTCGCACTACTCGTCCTTCCGGCCGCGGCGCACGCGCAGCGCGATCTCTCCGGCAAACTGGCGCTCGGCTATTGGGATCCCGAAGCGCCGATCGGCGGCCGTTACGTGATTTCGCCGCGCGCCGCCGTCGACATCGGCTTCGGCTTCGCCCAGCAGTACATCGGCGACGACCCCACCACGGCGGCGGCCAACGACGACAAGAAGAACATGCAGCTCCACATCGCCGCGGGCGTTCCGCTGACGCTCGTGAGCCGAGACAAAGTGAACTTCTTCTTCCGCCCCGGCTTCCTGTTCAAGTTCATCCCGACCTACAACCGCCCGACGGCGCTCGATCCCTACGAGAAGAAGACCGAAACGGAGACCGAGATCACCGGCATCCTGGGCGCCGAGTGGTTCGCCACCGACGATCTGTCCTTCTCGGTCGGACACGGTCTCAAGCTGACCTCGAGCAAGGGCGTCTCGGCCAACGACACGACCACCGGCGATCTCGAATCGCAGAGCTTCCTGAGCGGGCTCGAAGCGCTCGACATCACGGCGGTCGGCTTCCACTTCTACTTCTAACGCGAACCCGATTCGGGTCCCACGGGGCCTGAACGGAGCTCCCCACGGGGCGGCGCGCCGCGAGGCGCCCGCCCCGCTCGCGTTTCGGGGAACCCGCGCGGCCACGTCCTCGCCTACCGCGCCATCCATACGAACTCTAGCCCCTCCGTCGCCCGCGTCCCGGCACGCGCTACCACCCCCGGACCATCGTCCCTCGCGCCCCTCGGTGCCGTATGCTGAACGTGCCGCTCCCCGCGTCGCGGCGAGCGGCTCTACCTGCGAATCGAAGGCCCTTCGGGGCGGGAGGTGTTCCATGAACGGACGGCTCGAGGGAAAGGTCGCCCTCGTGACGGGCGGATCGCGCGGCATCGGCGCCGCGACGTGCGTGAAGATGGCGCGCGAGGGCGCCTCGGTCGTGGTCGCGGACGTCATCGACGGCGAAGGCGAGGCGTTGGCCGCGTCGATCGCGAAGTCGGGCGGGAAGGCGCGATACGTTCATCTCGACGTCGCCTCCGAAGCCGACTGGGCGTCGGCCGTGCGCGGCACGCTCCAGGCATTCGGCGCGCTCCACGTGCTCGTGAACAACGCCGGCATCGCGAGCCTCGAGGACGTGGAGCAGGAGACGCTCGCGGGCTACCAGCGAATCCTGAACGTGAACCAGATCGGGGCCTGGCTCGGCATGAAAGCGGCCGTGCCGCACCTGCGGGCCGCCGGCGGCGGCGCCATCGTGAATATCTCCTCGATCTACGGCGCCGTAGGTGGCAACGGCGGGTCGATCGCGTATCATGCGACCAAGGGGGCCCTCCGCCAGATGACCAAGAACGCCGCGATCCGGTACGCGCCGGACAAGATTCGCGTCGTGTCGGTCCATCCCGGCTTCATCGAGACCCCCATGGTCGCGCCGTTTATCGCGAAGACGGGGTCGGAGCCGAATCCGATGCTCACGTTCATCCTCGAGCACACGCCGCTCGCCCGCATGGGCCGCTCGGAGGAAGTCGCGAACGTGATCACGTTTCTCGCGAGCGACGAAGCGTCGTACATGACCGGCTCGGAGGTGTTCGTGGACGGCGGCTGGACCGCCGCCTGAGCGAACCCGGGCCTCACTCCAAGGAAGGAGGAGTCCCGCCCATGCTCGGATCCCTTTCGCGCACCGTCGTTCTACTCGCACTCGTGGGAACGCTCGGCGCCGGTTGCGCCGCCGTTCCCGCGCAGCACATCGGCGTCATCGAGTCGTTCGGCAAGATCTA